>NZ_RAWD01000403.1:0-7207 GCF_003612065.1 Corallococcus sp. CA047B | reverse complement strand
CGCCCATTCCCACCCCGACACGGAAGTCCTTCCCGCAGAAGAGCGCGACCACCATGCCCTGGAGCAACAGCTCGGTTCCCGCGAAGACGCCCGCTGCGCAGCATCCGGCCCAGGGAATGTCTCCCAGTTCCCTCCGGACCGCGGCCGCGAAGCGCCCCGCGTCGTACTGGTCCGTGCACAGGACGAGCGCGAAGGCGGGGGCGTCCGCCCCCCGCAGCGCCTGTTGGCTCGCTTCCCGAGAGGCAGCTTCACAATCCGGCGAGCTGCTCTTTCCAATGTGGATCCGCATGGACTCCAGAATCGTTATGCACGGGTGAACGCGCTCGCAGGAGTCGACGGCTTCGTTCGCGCCTCGCCCACCAGGATGGCAGCGCCTGTTCGACTGGCCTGTGAGGAACGAACGGTTGCCGCCGCCCGTGGGGGCGACGCCCCTGGGGTGGGTCTTGCCGGTGAAGCAGGCTCCGGGGCGCGCTATGCCGCCTGGCTTGCCCGCGCATAGCGGCCCGGAGACTGGCCCACGTGTCGGCTGAACGCCGTACTGAAGGTGCTCGCCGAGCTGTACCCGACGCGCTCGGCGACCTCCGCGATGGCGAGCTCCCGGCGGCGAAGCAGCCCCCTCGCCACGGCCATCCGCCAGTCCAGCAGGTACTCCATCGGGGGCAGCCCCACGGTGCGCGTAAAGCGATCGAAGAATGCCGAGCGCGAGAGCGCCGCGCTCTTCGCGAGCTGCGCCACCGTCCACGGACGCGCGAGGTGACCGTGCATCTGCCGTATCGCCGGTGCGAGCCGCGCATCGGCCAGACCGCGCAGGAGCCCGGGAGGCGCGTCGTCGCTCGACGTCGACCGCAGCGCCTCGATGAGCAGTAGCTCCACGAGACGCGTGAGCACGAGGTCGCGGCCCGAGCGCTGCTCGCCCGTCTCGTCGCCGACGAGTCGCACCAGCATCGAGAGCCGCTCCACGCCGCGCACGTGCACCAGGGCCGGGAGCAACGACACCATCAGGGCCGCGTCCGGCGAGTCGAAGACGAAGTAACCGCCGAGCAGGCGCACGTCGGGAGGGCCGCCACGCGTGCCGTGACGCACCTCACCCTTCGGAGAGGGCGTCACCTTGGGGTCGATGCGCGCGGGTGTCACCGGATCAAAGCCGGACAGGGTGAAGCCCGGCGTCGCCGGCAGGAGTACGAAATCGCCCGCCACGAGCGTGAGGGCGGGCTGACCGTCGACAGCGAGTCGGCAGCGCCCCTCGAGCACGGCACAGAAGCTCGGCTGGCCAAAGTCCGAGTAGCGAACGCCCCAGCGGCCCGCTCCGCTGATGCCTTTCGAGAAGACGGCTCGTGGCTGAAGCAAGGCGATGACTTCCGAGAGCGGGTCGGCCATGGCTGGACTCTAGCAAAAGAAATATGGACCCCGCGTGGTGGAGAGTCCTGCCGGCCGCAAGTACCTTGGGACCATCGACGCCGCGCGAATCGCGGCAAGGGAGTCGACATGAAGGCAACGTACGGATTCCGGGCGACGCAGGACGAAGTGCCTGTCGGCGGCAGGCTCAACGCGGGAGGGAGGTCATGAAGACGGTGCTCATCACGGGTTGCTCCTCCGGCTACGGACTCGAGACCGCGCGCCACTTTCACGCACAGGGTTGGAACGTGGTCGCGACCATGCGAACGCCACGCGAGGACGTCCTCCCTCGTTCGGACCGGCTGCGCGTGGTGCCGCTCGACGTGACGAAGCCCGAGAGCATCGCGGCGGCGCTGGAGGCGAGCGGGCCCATCGACGTGCTCGTCAACAACGCGGGCATCGGGCTCATGGGGGCCTTCGAGGCCACGCCGATGGCCACGGTGCGTGACGTGTTCGAGACCAACGTCTTCGGTGTGATGGCGATGACGCAGGCCGTGCTGCCCCGGTTTCGCGCACGCAAGTCGGGAGTGATTGTGAACGTGACGTCCAGCGCGACGCTGGCGCCGATGCCACTGGTGGCCGTGTACACCGCGAGCAAGGTGGCCATCGAAGGATTCACGGCGTCGCTCGCGTTCGAGCTCGAAGCCTTCAACCTGCGCGTGAAGCTTGTCGAGCCGGGCTACTGCCCGAGCACCCGCTTCACGAGCAACGGAAGCCCCCGCATGGAAGGGCTGTTCCCCGAGGCATATGCGCCTTTCGCACAGCGCATCTTCGCCTCCTTCGGGCAGCCCGCCGCGGTGACGCGCGAGTCCGACGTGGCTGAAGCGGTCTGGCACGCCGCGAACGACACGTCGGAGAAGCTCCGTTTTCCCGCAGGCCCCGACGCGGTCGCACTGGCTCGGTCGGCGTGAGCAGGCTCAAAGCTCAACGAGGACGCGCAAGGCGGCTACTTCGGAAGGGGCCGCTCCGGCGACACCGATGACGGGCGCGGGGGCTCCGCCTTGAAGGACGCCCAGGACAACGACACCTCCTGACCCATCGCATCGCGGCCGTGGAGGGTGTCGAGGACCTGCTTCACCTCCGACCGCACGTCGCCCGCGGGCACGGTGACGTCACCCCGGAAGCCCCCTCGGCCCAGGTCCTCCTTCACGGTGATGAGCTCCCGCCATGCGTAGGTGCGGGTGCCCACCTGGTCGTCCCAGCTCACGGTGAGGCGCTCCACGCGCTCCCAGACGACGTGGGTGTCTTCGGGCACGTCCACCTGGAGCTGGCTCCTCCAGCCGTCGTTCGCGGAGCGCGCGGCCACCCGTTCCAACTTCAAGCTCGCCGCAGGAGCACCCTCAGGCGGGGGCTGCGCGCGGACCTGCACGAACGCCGTCGCGCCCTGCCCTCCTTCGGTGGTCAGCCGCACGGCATGGACCCGGACGTCCTGCCCCCCCGGCGCGGGAGGCGCGAAGACATGCGTGGCTTCAGGCACCGTCGTCACGGTGGAGCTTCCGTCACCGAAGTCCCAGGTGTACGCGGCGACGGGAGCAGGAGACACCGCGCGGAGGTCGAAGGTGGTAGGGCCGCGCTGGGTGACTTCGATGCGAAGCAGGTGCGCCTGCCCCTCCCCCGTGCCACAGGCGCGCACGTCGATGCCAGCGACCTGCTCGGCCAGCACACCGACGCGGCGGCCTCCCAGGTCCTTGCAGAGCTGGAAGCGGACGAAGTACCGGCCCGCGGTCGCGGGGGCACGCCACGCGAGGCGTGCGCCGGGATGCAGCTCCGCCCCGGTCTCCAGCCCCGGCCACACCCAGCGCGGGACAACGCCTGGCTCGGGAGTGCCTCCCACTCGCGCGGACAGCGTCAGCAGCTCGCCCGCGCAGACCCACGGGCGGTCCGCGTCGAGTCCCTCGATGACGGCGCTCGACGCCAGCACCACGCGCTCCTCGGTCAGGGCGGCGGAGAGGGCCTCACCGGTCGCGGCGGGCGGGACCTCCGTGGCAGCGGGCCATGGCTGTGCGGGAAGGCCGGGGCGCGCGGCGGCCTCCCCCTGCCGCGCGGGCTCCGTCACGACGACGCGCGGCGGGGCGGGCGTGGGGGATGCCGGGTCATTCCTGGCCAGCACCCAGGCCATGGCGATGACCAGGAGCCCTCCTGCGAACAGGAGGGCGCGGGTGTGTCCACCACGTCCGGTGTGCATGGGCGCGCGAACTCAGAAGCCGAAGTCGTTGAGGTGGCGCCGGTAGCCTTCGGAGTTGGGGCGATACCACTGATCATCCCAGCCGGTGAACGCCACGTCGTCGAGCAGCCGCTCCGTCTTCCCGTTGAGGAGGACAGCGTTGATGAGGGGCACGGCGGTGGAGCCTACGTTGCGCGCGGCGAGCTTGTTCGCGGTGGGGTCCAGGTACTGGGCGGTGGTGCGGCTGCAGTAGTCCTGGAGGAAGCAGCCCCGGTCGCACACGGCCAGGGTGTTGTAGGAGGCGTGTTTGTCCTCGGCCATGTAGAGGACCGGCCATCCGCGATAGCCATTGCGTGAATCGCTCAAGTCATACTCGAGCTGGTCGGCCGCGTACCACGCGGAGGAGTCGCACGAACTCTTGCGGTGGGCGGACAGGTAGGCCCAGTCGAGGTACCAGCGCCCACCGGAGAAGTGCACCTCGAAAATCTGGAACTCAGGGTCGCCGTCGTGCCCGGTGGTGACACCGGTGTCATCGAAGAACGTGTCCAGATAGAAGATGCGCACGGTGCGCGTGGCGAAGGCCTCGCTCTTGACGGCGTAGTAGGGCCGGCGGCCCATGCCGCTCTCACCGCTGTCGAACCAGAACAGGGGCATGAACCACTTCGCGAGCTGGTATTCACAGTCGTCGTTGAGGCCGTCCCGGTCCGCGTCCGTGCCGGTGCCCCAGCAGTTGTCACCGTAGGGGATGACGGAGAGGCCATCCGCGCGGGCGGCTGGGGCCCACAGCGCGAGGAACAGGCTCAACGACAGGAAGACGGTGCGCGGACCATGGCCCATGGAAGTGCTCCAGCGGACGTCGGGGGAGGCCGGAGGCTACCGCATCCGGAGCCCTGTCCAGCTGTCGGTTCGCTCACTTCGGGTCCGGCTGCTGCCCCTGTTGCTTCTCGTACGCATCGAGTTGGGACAGCAGTTTCCGCGCGGCCTGACACGCGGGGTCCTCCGGCCCGAATTTGCAGGAGCGCCCCAGCACGTTGCGCGCCTTCTTCAGGTCCCGCGCCAGGCTCTTGCCCTGGACGAGATCGAGGCCGTGCATGGAGCATCCCCACGGGTCCCCACGTGAGCACGTCTTCTCGTAGGTGCGCGCGGTACACGCCAACACCGTGTCGTCGGGTTGTGGCAGGATCTGAAGCCCCGCGGCCCGGTTCGTACAGCCTGACATCAGGCCCAGGGCGCAGGAGCGGTAGAAGAGCGGCTCCGCCCATTCAGCGGTTCTCTTGTCCTCCTGGAGGACGATGGCGAGGCCGTAGCAGGCCGTGACATCCGACTCGAAGCACTGATGCGCGCACCAGGAGAGCCGCTTGTCGCAGTAGGTGCTGAAGTCCCCGGACTTCGCCTGGCGCTCGGGGACGACCTCCGCGGGGCAACCCTCACGCTCGGCGACGCTCGCGCGGGCCCGCACGATGTCGAGCGCCCGCGCGCGATCCTCCTCTGGCGTCAATGCGCGCTGGCAGGCCGCGCCACCCAGCAGCAGCAATGCGAGGGACACGACTCGCAACATGACTCACCCCACCCGCTTCAGTCCGAACAACCCCATCCGCCGAGCGTAGGCGAGCACCCTCTCGGCACCAAGCCCATGCGGCGCCTCGACCCGCCTCGGCATGTGCCGAATCCAGCGTCTTGGAGATGAGGGTTGTGCGCGACGCAATTGCACTGTGCGGTCCCGCCCTCACTACAAAGATAGGATTACTTCGTGACGAAGAGGGCCTTCAGCTCTTCTGAGGTGCCATTGAAGTAGTTCTGGTCAACCTGCCCGTCGATGCCGGCCACCTTGCCGCTCTCCGTGTATTGCCAGAAGTGCCAGCGCTTCCACCCCTTGGGGAGCCTGGGCTCGGTCTGGTTCGTGTACGCGGCGAGCCAGAGCGGAGAGTCCACGAAGTAGGGGTGGTCACAGAAGTTGGTGCTCCACGTCACGTGGTTCGTGTAGATCATCGGCTTGCATCCGAGCTCCTTCTCCACGCCCTCGGAGAAGCGCTGGAGCATCCCCGCGAGTTGCACGCACGTGAAGCCGTCGTACTCGTTCTTGAACGCCTCCACATCCACCACCGGGGGAAGCTCACCGGGGTCGGGCTTCAGGCGCTTCGTGAAGTTCGCCACCTGCTTGTCCACGTCCTCCTTGGGATGGAAGAAGTGGTAGGCCCCGCGAGGAAGCCCCGCCTTCCGGGCCCCGCTCCAGTGCGTCGTGAAGCGCGAGTCCCTCAGGTTCGTGGACTCCGTTGCCTTCACGAAGACAAAGTCGGCCTTGGACTTGAGGTCGTCCCAGTTCACGGTCAACTGATAGCGGGAGATGTCGATGCCCTGCAGCCAGACCTTCGACTTCTGGCCCTTCACGGCCTCCGCGACCGGCGCGGCGGCGAAAGCCTCGGGAGCCTTCGCCTCCGCTGTGGGAGCCGGCACTTCGAGGGGCTTGGGAGGGGGAACCCTCTGGAAGTTGCAGGCCACGAGGCCCAGGGTGCTCATCCAGATCCGCACGCAAAGCCGACGTCGCCCAGCCGCACCCCGCTCGCCGAGGCGCCGAACCGCAGCAAGGAGATGACCGACTTCAAGCCCCCTCTTCTGATTTTTCAGCATGTGTCTCTCGCATGTCGAAGAAGGCATGGATGCTTCATGCGTCCAGTGTCGATGACGAGACAAGGATCTGCAGAAGGCATGCCTCCTCCTCGTGCAAGGGCTCCGGTGAGCGTCACGGTCATCGTGGCGTGAGCGGGCCCTCCCACGGGCTCCAGGTCTTCCTGGCAAGAAGTTGCCGACGGGGGTTGCCGGGAAGGGTTTCTCGGCGAGAACTTGCCGAGAACTCACGGTGCGGCGTCCTGGGCTTCTTCTGATTCGCCTTGTTCGCGGACATCCCGTGCTCCTTCCATCGCATCTCGGGTGTCCACGGAACTGGGCTGCTCCCATCCAGGCCGATTCCCTCGGAGGAAGTGCCCTCGTCCCTGGGTGAGCACGCCTGCATACCTGCCTGGCATGCGGGGTGTACTACGAGCACCTGTCGACACAGACAATCACCGCAGCCCGCCCAGCTTCAAACCCCCAGCGTCGCAGGAGAGAGAGACATGAAATCAAATCAACCCCTGTCGTTTGCCTTCCAATCGCCGGGAAGCAGTACTGCACGAGCCTGAACGAGCCGTCGGATCCCCACAGTTGGGGGGACAACCACCTGTGCTCGGACATCAATCATGGGCTCGTGAACTATCTCTGCGTGCCCGAAGCCAGCCACCTGGATTTCCAGGGGTCCTACCTCGGACCGATCCAGGGCAAGCGCTGCATCCAGGTCAATGAGCCGGGTGATCCCAACGCCTGGAGCGACAATTATCTGTGCTATTGACTCACCTGCGGTTCCTCGCGCCAGCAGCCAATCGCGCACCGCGAGGAACCGCGCCGACTCTCAACGTTGAACACACTGTCCGATGGGACGCTCACCCCGGAGGAGCAGGGGCAGGTCGAGCAGGGCGTGACGCGCGTTGGGTGGATTCAAGCGGTCGTCGCAACGCCTCCTGGTTGAAGTGAGCGTAGATGAGTGTTCAGCGCCTCGGAAGGTGTCTTCCATCCAAGAGTCCTGCGGGGCCGGTTGTTGAGGGCGGCGGCGACAGT
>NZ_RAWD01000402.1:0-7268 GCF_003612065.1 Corallococcus sp. CA047B | reverse complement strand
CGCCCCCCACTTCGCCCGCCTCCCGGACGAGCGTGTCACACGACGTCTCCGGTCCATGTCCCCGACCGCACGCCACACACGTGCGCTCACTCCTCGCGACTTCGGCCATACCGCTCCCCCCCGGCCAATTCCCCGCCCAATCTGCACATCCCGGAAGCCCCGTATCCACTGTCAATGAGGGCGGTTGTCGCAAAGTGAGGCGGGGGCCCTCCCCTGGGCCGGGGTGACGGTTGGGCGCAGGACTGCGGCGTGTCAGGAAGGTGTCACGCGGGTAGGATGTGGCCATGTCCCGCTCGGCCCGACGCATCCCCACCGTGAACCTGTCCCACTACCGCTCCGGCACTCCCGAGGAGCGGGCCCGCTTCGTCCAGGTGTTTGGCGACGCGCTCAAGGAGTTCGGCTTCGTGACCGTGGAAGGCCACGGCGTCGAGGACGCGCTCATCCGCCGCACGTACGCGGATGTGGAGCGCTTCTTCCAACTGCCGGAGTCCACCAAGACGCGCTACGCGGTGCCGGAGCGCCCGGGGCAGCGCGGCTTCATGGCGTTCGGCCAGGAGCACGCGAAGAACCGCAAGGTGGGGGACATGAAGGAGTTCTGGCACGTGGGCCGTGAGCTGCCCGTGGGCCACCCCTACCGCGACGACTACGGCGCCAATGTGTGGCCGGAGGAGGTGCCCTCCTTCCGCGACAACACCCTGACGCTCTACAAGGAACTGGACGACGCGGCGACGGTGATGCTCCAGGCGCTCGCGGACTACCTGGGCATCGCGCGCACCACGTTCAGCGACATGACGGTGGATGGCAACTCGGTGCTGCGGCTCATCCACTACCCGCCCCTGAAGGACCGCTTCATCCCGGGCGCGGTGCGCGCGGCCGAACACGAGGACATCAACTTCATCACGCTCCTGTGCGAAGGCACGTCCGGCGGCCTGGAGCTGCTCACGCGCGACGGCGAGTGGATTCCGGTGGACACGCTGCGCGGGCAGATCGTCGTGGACTCGGGCGACATGCTCAGCCGCGTGATGAACGGCGTCATCCCGTCCACCACGCACCGGGTGGTGAACCCGCCCAGCACGGAGCAGGACACCGTGCGCTACTCGATGCCCTTCTTCGTGCACCCGTTCTCCGACTGTATCCTCAAGCCGCTGCCGCAGACGGAGACCCCGGACAACCCCGCGCGCCACCCGCCCATCACCGCGGACGCGTTCCTCAAGCAGCGGCTGCGGGAGCTGGGCTTCCTCAAGTAGGCGCCCGGGCCAGCCCGTGCCACCGCCCGACGCCATCGAACTGTTCGCCGTCCAGCCGCGCGTCACGCTGGACGATTACGCCTCCGTGGCGACGTTCGCCGCGCACCACCGGGCCCTCGCCGCGCGGGTGGACGCGCTGCGCGCCCGGGACGCCTCGGGCCGGCCGCTGCATCCCGCGCTCGCCGTGTGGCCGGAGATGGTGGGCGCGGCGCTCGGGTTGGTGGGGCACCTGTCGCGCGTGCGCCGCTGCAAGACGACGAACGGCGCGATGACACGCGTGGCGCTCGCGGAGGGGTGGGCGCTATTCCGGACGTGGCGTGCCTTCCGTCCGCCTTCGATGGAGGAGTGTCTCTACGCCACGGTGGCGCCGCGCGTGCACCGGGCCATGTTCGAGACCTTCTCCGGCATCGCGCGCGATTACGGCCTGTGGGTCGTGGCCGGCAGCGCGCTGCTGCCCTCCAACCGCCTGGGCATCGACACCCCCGAGTACGAGCCCGCGGGCGCACGCACCTACAACACCAGCTACACGTTCGCGCCGGACGGTCACTGCGTGGGCGTCACGCGCAAGGTGAACCTGGTGCCCACGCAGGAGGACGTGCTCAACCTGAGCCCGGGCCGCCCGGAGGACCTGCCCGTGGTGGACACGCCCTTCGGCAGGCTGGGCACGCTCGTCTGCTACGACGGCTTCCGCGAACCGCACACCTCCGGGGAGCCGTGGTTCGTGCCGTGCGCGCAGTACCTGGACGCGCTGGGCGTGGACGTGCTCGCGCAGCCCTCCGCCAACGCCTGGTCCTGGGACGCGCCCTGGGCCTTCAACGCGCCGGGAGAGTCCCAGCTGCGCCGCGAGCAGTGGTTCAACGAAGGGCTCTTCACGCAGCTGCGCACGCTCAAGCGCGTGCGCTACGCGGTGAACCCGCAGCTCACCGGTGGGTTCTTCGAGAACACCTTCGAGGCCCCCTCGCTCATCCTGGAGCGCCGGGGGCCGGACAACGTGCACGTGCTCGCCCAGTCCGAGGACCCGCGCGGCGAGGACGTGCTCCACGTCACCGTGCCGCGTTAGTCCCCGAGCTTCTTCTTCAGCAGCTCGTTGACGAGGCCGGGGTTGCCCTTGCCCTTCATCGCCTTCATCACCTGGCCCACGAAGAAGCCGTACACGCTCTTCTTGCCGGCCTTGTACTTCTCCACCTCGCCCGCGTTCTTCGCGAGGATGTCGTCCACCACCGCCTCCACGGCCCCCACGTCGCTCACCTGCGCGAGGCCCTTCTCCGCGATGATGTCCACCGGCGCGCGACCGGTGCGGAACATCTCCCCGAGCACGTCCTTGCCCGCGTTCGCGGACACCGTGCCCTTCTCCACCGTGGCCAGCAGCTCGCCCAGTTGCGCCGGCGTGAAGCGCAGCGCGGACAGCGGCGTGCCCTCTTCCTTGAGCAGGCGGCTCAGCTCGCCCAGGAACCAGTTGGAGAGCTTCTTCGCGTCCGGCACGTGAACAGCGCAGGCCTCGAAGAAGTCCGCCAGCGGGCGCTCGGCGGTGAGGATGCGCGCGTCGTAGGCGGGCAGCCCGTACTGGCCCATGAAGCGCGTGCGCTTCGCGCGGGGCAGCTCCGGCAGCGCCTGCGCCTGCGCATCGCGGAGCGCGTCCGACACGATGAGCGGCTGGAGGTCCGGCTCCGGGAAGTAGCGGTAGTCGTGCGCGTCCTCCTTGGAGCGCATCGACCGGGTGACGCCCTTGTTCACGTCCCAGAGGCGCGTCTCCTGGTCCACCTTGCCGCCGGACTCGAGGACGTCCACCTGCCGCGCGGCCTCGTATTCGATGGCCTGCTTGAGGAAGCGGAACGAGTTGAGGTTCTTCAGCTCGCAGCGCTGGCCGTAGGTGGTGGACCCCTTGGGCATCACCGACACGTTGGCGTCGCAGCGGAAGCTGCCCTCCTCCAGGTTGCCGTCGTTGACGCCCAGGTACACCAGCACGTCGCGCAGCACCTTGAGGTACTCCACCGCCTCGTCCGCGTCGCGCAGGTCCGGCTCGCTGACAATCTCCATCAGCGGCACGCCCGCGCGGTTCAGGTCCACCAGGCTCTGGCCCGCGGAAGCGGAAGCGTCGTGCACGCTCTTGCCCGCGTCCTCCTCCAGATGGATGCGCCGCACGCGCACCGTCTTCTCACCCGACGGAGTGTCGATGACGAGCTCGCCCCACTCGCAGATGGGCTGGTCGTACTGGGTGATTTGATAGCCCTTGGGCAGGTCCGGATAGAAGTAGTTCTTCCGGCTCCACACGCTCGTGGGCTTCACCGTGCACCCGAGCGCCAGCCCCGTGCGCACCGCGTACTCCACCACGCGCTGGTTGAGCACCGGCAACACGCCGGGCATCCCCAGGCACACCGGACAGGTGTGGTGGTT
The DNA here is from genome assembly GCF_003612065.1 of Corallococcus sp. CA047B. NCBI lineage: Bacteria > Pseudomonadati > Myxococcota > Myxococcia > Myxococcales > Myxococcaceae > Corallococcus > Corallococcus sp. CA047B. The sequence goes on along the minus strand of NZ_RAWD01000402.1, from coordinate 3,627 downwards.
GGGCTCGGCGCCGAACGCGGTGGAGCAGCCGCAGAAGATCTTCGACTGCGTGAGCAGCTGCGCGTGGACCTCGAGGCCGATGACCGTCTGGAAATCGCTCAGGGGCATGGCGGTGTCACCCTTGCCGGCGTCCGCTCCCCGCTAGACGGGGACGGCGCGGCGGAAGAAGTCGTGCTCGCGCTCGAACGCGCGGGCGATGCGCAACAGGCGGGCCTCGTCGAACGGGCGCCCGAGAATCTGCAGGCCCACCGGCAGCCCTCCTTGCGTGAAGCCGCACGGCACCGACAGCCCGGGCAGGCCCGCCAGGTTGCAGGGCAGCGTGTAGACGTCCATCAGGTACATGGACAGCGGGTCGTCCACCTTCTCGCCCAGCTTGAACGCCGGCACGGGCGACGTGGGCGACACGAGCGCGTCCACCTGCTGGAAGGCCCGCGTGAAGTCCTCGCGGATGAGCGTGCGGACCTTCTGCGCGCGCAGGTAGTAGGCGTCGTAGTAGCCGGCGGACAGCGCGTAGGTGCCCAGCATGATGCGGCGCTTCACCTCCGCGCCGAAGCCCTGCCCCCGCGTCTGCGTGTACAGCTCCTTGAGCCCGCGCGCGTCCTTGGCCCGCTGTCCGTAGCGGATGCCGTCGTACCGGGCCAGGTTGCTGGACGCCTCCGAGGAGGCCAGCAGGTAGTACGTCGCGAGCGCGTACTTCGTGTGCGGCAGCGACACGTCCACCAGCGTCGCGCCCATCCGCTCGAACTCCTCCAGCGAGGCGCGCAGCGTGCCTTCCACCTCCGGGTCCATGCCGGCGGTGAAGTACTCGCGCGGCACGCCCAGCTTGAGCCCGCGCACCCCATCCTCCAGGCCCGTGAGGCAGTCCGGCGTCGCCACGTCCGCGGAGGTGGAGTCGAGCGGATCATGCCGCGCGATGAGCTGGAGCAGCGCCGCGGTGTCCCCCACCGTGCGCGCCATGGGGCCCGGCTGGTCCAACGACGAGGCGAAGGCGATGACGCCGTAGCGCGACACCCGGCCGTAGGTGGGCTTGAGCCCCACGGTGTTGGTGAAGGCCGCGGGCTGGCGGATGGAGCCGCCCGTGTCCGTGCCCAGCGCGCCGAACACCTCGCGCGCCGCCACCGCCGCGGCCGAACCACCGGATGAGCCGCCCGGCGTGCGCGTCAGGTCCCACGGGTTGTGGGTGGGGAAGTACGCGCTCGACTCGTTGGACGAGCCCATGGCGAACTCGTCCATGTTCAGCTTGCCCAAGAGCGGCAGGCCCGCCTCCTTCAGCAAGCGCACCACGGTGGCGTCGTACGGCGGAACGAAGCCCTCCAGGATGCGCGAGCCGCAGGTGGTCGCCACGCCCTGGGTGAGGAAGATGTCCTTCAGGCCCACCGGCACGCCGTCGAGCGCACTGGCGGGACTGCCCGCGTGGCGGCGCGCGTCGCTGGCCTCCGCGGCCTTGAGCGCTCCGGCTTCATCCACGCGCAGGAAGGCCCGCACCTTCGGGTCCACCTGGGCGATGCGCTGGAGGCTCGCCTGCGTGGCCTCCACGGAGGACACCTCGCGCGAGGCCAGCTTCGCGGCCAGCTCCAGCATCGACAGGTCGGTGAGCGTCGACGACATGGCGGGCTACTCCAGGATCTTCGGGACCGCGAAGGCGGTGCCCACCTTCGCCGGCGCGTTGGCGAGCCCCGCTTCAGGGGGCAACGACGGCCGCATCACGTCCTCGCGCAACAGCGAGGACGCGAGCGTCGCATGGGAGGTGGGCTCCACCTGACTGACGTCCAGCGCCTCCAGCTCCGCCACCGCGTCCAGGACCTGCGACAACTGCGTGGCGTAGCGCGCCTCCTCTTGCGGCGTCAGTGACAGCCGCGCCAGGGTGGCCACGTGCCGGACCTGCTCGAGCGTGAGGGCCATGGGGACCGCCTCCTCCTGGAGGCTCTGGACGATGCGTTGACGACGACTACGAACGCTTGAACAGGTTGAGGATGGCGCCCATCACCTTGCCGCCCTGCTCGTGGCCGTGACCGCCCAGCAAGTGCTGCAGCTCGCCCGCGTCCAGCCAGACGCCGTGGCAGTTGAAGCAGCTGTCCAGCTCCACGTTGCCCTTCTTGAGCGTCTGCAGGTCCATGCCGCACTTGGGACACTTCATGTAGTGCAGCTTCTTCAGGTCCTCGCGCTGCTGGGCGGCCGTCTCCTGGGCCTGCTGGAGGGCCAGCTTGCGCTTGGCTTCGATCTCCTCGCGCGCGAAGTAGTCGTCTTCGTTGTTGGAGGGCTTGTCAGGGTGCAGGTCGGACATGGTTCGGGTTCTCCTTGGCGTCAGCCACCATAACCTCTCCCCGGAGGGTCGCAGCCGAAATGTAGGCCCTGTCCCGCCCCCTCTGACGCCTGCTGGAAAATTGACCGGGCCCCCTCTCTCCCTATTCTCGCCGCGCGGATTGCTACAGCTCGCTACGCGGCTGGAATCGGGCAGAGGGAACCGGGGTCCATGACAGCGGCCAAGAAGGGTGGTCGGGCGGAGAAGGCAGTGCTCTCCCGACAGGAAATCGCGACCAAGCGCAAGGCGCTCGCGAACAAGAAGATGAAGGCGGGGGGCGCAGCCAGCCCGGCCAGACGGGCGCTCGTGGGCGTCTTCGTCCTGGCCGCCTCGCTGCTCGCCTTGCTGGCGGTCGCCACGTTCGACGCGCATGACCGGGTGGGCCCCGGCTTCCACAACGCGGTGGGCCCCATGGGCCACCTCATCGCGGAGACGCTGCGGGGGGCGCTGGGTGTGTGCGCCTACTTCGTCCCCGTGGGTGGCATCTACACCGCCGTGGTGCTCTTCGTCGGCAACCGCGACCGGCGCCGCCTGCCGCAGATCATCTCCCTGGCGCTGCTCACGTGCAGCGTGGCCGTGCTCTCGCAGCTCATGTTCGCCAAGGACAAGGGCTGGGCGCACCCGCCCGGTGGCGCCCTGGGCGCGGGCCTGGGCGGGCTGATGGAGGGCATGTTCTCCACGGTCGGCACCGTCATCCTCGTCACCGCCATCAGCGCGGCGGCGCTCATCGTGGGCACGCAGTACACGTTCTTCAAGCTGTGCTCGCTGGTGTGGGCCGGCCTCACCGTGCTGGGCCGCCGCATCTCCGAATCCGCCCACGTCTTCTGGGAGGCGCAGAAGGTCTCCTACCAGGCCCGCCAGGAGCGGCTCGCCCAGGAGAAGGAGGAGGAGGCCGCGTTCCTCGCCGAGCTGGAGGCCGAGGAGGAGGAGCTCTCCGAGGCCGAGCGTCTGGCCGAGGAGGCCGAGGCCGCCGAAGCGGAGGCCATGGCCGAGGAGGCCGTGCGCCTCGCCCGACAGACGGAGAAGGAGCAGGCCGCCAACGCGAAGAAGGCCCTCAAGGATTCGCGCGAGCGCGAGAAGCTGGAGAAGAAGCTCGTCCGCGAAGAGGAGCCCGAAGAGGACGACGACGACGCGCGGGACGAGCAGCCGTCCCTGCCCCCGGAGCGCGCCGAGCGCCGTTCGCCGGGCGCGGATCCGGCCTGGGCCGCATCCTTCCTTGCCCCCCAGCCGCAGCTCCCCGCGAACACCGAGGGCGCCGAGCCGCCGCGCCGCGCCCGCAAGACGCCGCAGATCGTCACCCCGCCCTCCGCGCCGTCCTCGCCCCC
>NZ_RAWD01000401.1:0-7279 GCF_003612065.1 Corallococcus sp. CA047B | reverse complement strand
GGGGGCGGACGGTCCGATTTCGGACGCTCCGCGAGGGTGAGCTGCTCTTCGGTGCCGCGGATGGTGAGCACGTCTCCTTCGGCGAGCAACTGCTCCGGCTGCGCGCGCTTGCCGTTCACCCGCACCTTCTTGGTGCGGATCATCTTGAAGAGGTGACTGACCGGGACGTTGGGCATCCGCTTGCGCAGGTGCTTGTCCAGCCGCATCCCGACGGTGTCGGCTTCAATTCGGTACTCGATCATTTGTGCTGGCGCCTGGACCAGACCACACGAATAATTCGCGGTCCATGCCGAAAGCCCCAACTATCGAGAAGCTGCTCCAGAGCGGCTCCGCAGAGTGGAACAAGCTGCGCAAGTCGTCCCAGGTGGCCACCGACCATACCGGCGCCACGTTCACGCAGCTGTTCTCCGCCAACGCCGACCTGTCCGGGCTCGGACTGGTGGGCTCCGAGTGGGAGCGCTGTGACCTGTCGAAGATGAACTTCCGGGACGCCGACCTCTCCAACGCCTACTTCCACGGAGGCCGCCTGCAGGACTGCGACTTCCGCGGCGCCAACCTGGAAGGCTGTACCTTCGAAAAACTCAAGCTCCTGCGATGCGACTTCACCGGCGCCAAGGGTCTGGACGACCTGGAGCTGGACGACGTGGACATGGACCGCGTGACGGGCCTGGACGGCGAGGAGGCCCCGCCGCCCCCGCCCCCGCCGGTCCAGGGCATCACGGCCTTCACGCGCGAACAGCGCGAGAAGATGCTGGGCCAGAGCCACGGTGGCGGCAACGCGATGGAGGGCTCGAACCCGGCGCACCCGGACGACCTGCCCCCCTTCCGCCCGCAGGATCCGCCGGGCTCGCTCTTCTTCCGGGCGCTCAAGCACGTGGGCGCGCCCCCGCTCTGGGTGCTGGACGTGCCGGGCCTGCGGCCCCTGCTGCCCCAGCGGCTGCCTCCGGGAAGCTCCCTGGAGACGCTCTACCGCGAGGCGGTGAAGACGCGGCTGGAGAACAAGAAGCCCGCGGCGGACCCCGGCGCGGTGGAGCGCGCGCAGAAGGCGCTGCGCATGAGCGGCAAGGAGGCCAACGTCGCGGCGGTGTACCTGCGCGAGGTGGGCGTGCTGCCCCTGTTCCGCTTCGCCGCCGCCAAGCAGCTCAAGGGCGAGCTGCGCGCGGAGGTGGAGGTGGATGACATCACGGGCTCCATTGATCCGCGCACCACGGGCGCGCTGCTGGAGCTGCGCCTGACGCACGAGGTGGTGGAGCACGTGCACGAGGCCCGCCGTCGCATGGCGGCAGCCCAGCTCTACACGTCGCTGCTGGAGGCGGGCTTCAACCCGGAGAACAACTGGGACGAGGCGCTGGAGTCGAGCGAGGCGTCCATGGAGCTGGCGCAGGCGGCCACCGGCGATGACCGGCAGGCGCTGCTGGAGGGCTTCCAGGTGTTCGCGGCCCTGCCGGAGGAGGCGCGGCTGCGACGGCTGGCGTACCTGGCGGAGTCGGTGTCGAACCTGGAGCTCTTGAGCCGGCTGCCCGAGGGCATGGAGCCCTCCTGGCTCACCGGTCCGGAGACGCGCGAGTGCCACGAGCGCGAGATGACCTACGTGCAGTCGCTCAAGGCGCAGGACATCCCCACCAAGGTGGCGGCGCTGGCCAAGGCGGAGCTGGGCGTGCCCGAGGGTGAGGTGCCCGAGGACAGCGATGGCGACCTGTTCGTGCACGTGCGGTGCGACGTGTGCGGCAAGGAGAAGCTCATCGTCCAGTCGCCGGACGCGTGAGTCCCCCACCTCCGTGACGCGGAGGTGAGGCAAGGCAGGCCCGGTCGGAGCGCGCAAGGCGCTTCGTGCCGGGCCTTCTGCTTTTCCGGCCGAGGCGCGTGGCCGGCGCGCGGGATTCCCGTCATCCCCCCGCCCCTGGAGGCGGGGACGCTTTCGGGTGCGTGACTGCCTACCGTTGGAGTTCGCGGCGTGGCGGCGCGAGGGGCAGGCGGCTTTTCCGGGGCGTGGGCGGAGGCGATGGGGCGAAGCGGAGGCGCAGCGCGAGGCGGCGGAGGCCGGAGCCCCTGGGCGTTCCGGGGCGCGCTGCTGGCGTTTGGCCTGCTGGGCTCCACCGCGCGAGGGGCGGAGTGCGCGCAACGGCTTGGCCTCCTCAGCGAACCCGGCTGTGAGGAGGCCGTGACGCGGCCCGCGGATGCCCCGCTGAAGGAGGGGCCTGTCGCGCAGGCCACACCGCCCACCCGTCATCCCTGGCGCGCGTTGGCGGAGGTCACCGCCGTCAACCTGGTGGTGTGGGGCTATGACCGGGTGGTGGGCAAGGAGTATGCCCGGGTGGACCTGCACACGTGGAAGGAGAACCTGCGCACGGGCTTCGTCTGGGACGGAGACGGGTTCCCCGAGAACCAGATCGCGCACCCCTACCACGGCAGCCTCTACTTCACGGCCGCGCGGGACAACGGCTTCTCGTACGTGGGCTCCCTGCCCTTCACGCTGCTGGGCAGCCTCCAGTGGGAGCTGTTCGGGGAGAACCTGCCGCCCTCCTTCAACGACCTCATCAACACCACCCTGGGCGGCGCGGCCATGGGTGAAGCGCTCTACCGGCTGTCCTCCCTGGTGCTCGACACCGAGGCCACCGGGGGCAGGCGCTTCGTGCGCGAGCTGGGCGCGGGCGTGCTCAGCCCCGTGCGCGGCTTCAACCGCGTGCTGCGCGGCGACGTGTCCCGCAAGGAGCCCAAGCCCCCGTCGTGGACGCCAGGCACGCTCGCCAGTTGGGGGACGCTGGGGTACCTGAAGCTGGGCGACGGCGAATCCCTGGCCTGGGGCGAAGACCAGTTCTTCGCCGAGTTCTCCCTGCGCTACGGGGACGCCTTCCAGGGCGAACACCATCGTCCGTTCGACGCCTTCGAAGCGCGGATCCAGTTCACCACCCAGGAGAGCAACCTGGTGAGCCACGCCCGGCTGCAGGGCCTGCTCGTGGCGAAGCCGCTGCTGCGCACCGAGCGCGACGAGCTGCGCCTGGCCGTGTTGCAGCAGATGAGCTACGTGGACACGCTGGCGTACGAGATGGGTGGCCAGTCCCTGGACGTGGGCCTGCTGTACCGGCACCAGCTCACCGCCCGCTCCACGCTGAAGACGATGCTGCTGGCGGACGGCGCCCCCCTCACCGCCATCTCCTCCGAGCACAGCAGCGCCAGGAACCGCCGCTACGACTACGGCGTCGGAGGCGGCTTCCAGGTCCAGGCCGTCTACGCGCGCGACACGTGGGACGTCGTCACGCTGGAGGCGGGCGTCGCCCACACCCTGGTGCTGGACGGCTCCAATGGCTCGCACCAGGTGCGCACCGGGCAGCTCCAGGTGGACCTGCCCGTGTACCGGCGGCTGGGCCTGGGCGGGGAGGCGAACTTCTACCAGCGCCACAGCCGCTTCAACGCCTTCCCGGACGTGAGGAAGGACACCTACCAACTGCGCGTCTTCATCTCCGTCCACTGAAGCGGACGGGAGCAAGGGCCTTCAGCCCACCTGTTCGCGCTTCGCTTCCACCGGCGCGGCGGGCAGCGAGTACGTCACGGGCGGCGGCAGCATCACGCGCACCTCATCCCCCGCGCGGATGAGGCCCGGACGCTCCACCCAGCCCACCAGCCCGCGCTTCTGCCACGCCGCCTTCACGAAGCGGCTGGCCAGCCCTTTCATGTCCGGGTGGTGCGCCTCGATGGCACGCCCCGGGTGGATGCAGGGCTGGTTCTCCCCTTCCATCACCAGCGTGGCCTCTTCCGGGAAGAACAGCCGCGTGCCCGGCGGCAGGTGCGTCAGCCGGGGCACCCCGACGAGCTCCAGGTTCGCGCCCAGCCAGGAGGCCAGCACGTTGGGGATGCCCATGGTGGCAGCGACCTCCGCCAATTCCTCGCGCGACACCACCGACACCTGCCGCGTGTTGCGGATGACCGTGCCCTTGGGGAACCACGGCGTGCGCACGTCCGCGAGCCGCGTGAGGCCCGCGTGCCGGTCCCCCACGAAGCCCTCGAAGGACACCTGCACCTCGGGCACCTCCCGGGTGACGAAGCGCTTCTTCTCAGGGTCCGTGCACAGCAGCACGTTGGCAAGATGGCCGGAGAGCGAGGGAGCGGGTGCGGTCATATCGGGCGACCGTTCTAACGCTTCGGCGCGGCAAAACAGAGCCCGCTCAGAACAAGGTCATCTGCTGTGGCTTGCCCAGCGGGCGGGCATCCGTGCCCACGTCCCGCAGCGCCTGGGCCAGCTCCTCCGCGAACCCGTGGCAGGTGATGACGTCCCGGGCCCCGGTGTCCTTCACGTAGCGCATCAACGACGGGAAGTCCGCGTGGTCCGACAGCGGGAAGGCCACGTCCGCGCCGTAGCGCCGCGCGCCGCCCGGGTCCATGGCCCAGCCGGTGAGCACCGCCGTCGCCCGGGGCCAGAGGGGCGCCAATCCCCCACCGCGCGCCAGGTGCGGCGGGAAGAAGAGCACCTCGCCCGGCTCCACCCGGCCCTCGTAGCAGCGCAGGTTCTCGATGGGGACGCCCAGCTCCGCGTACAGCCCGGCCACCTCGAAGATGGACGGGTGCGCGACGAGCTGGAAGCCCCGGATGGCCAGGTGCTTCATGGCCTCCTGGCTCTTGCCCAGCGGATAGCCCAAGAGCACCGGCGTCACGCCCCGGGTGAGCTGCGCGCGCAGCCACGTCTCCACCTGCCCCAGCACCTCTGGACGCGGAGGGAAGCGGTAGCGCGGGTGGCCGAAGGTGGACTCGATGACGAGCGTGTCGCACGTGGCCACCTCCGTGGCCTCCGCGGTGAGCGACGGCGCGGTGTTCAAATCCCCCGTGTAGACGATGCGCCGGCCATCCGAGCGGGTGACGCGAAGCTGCGCGCTGCCCAGGATGTGGCCCGCGGGCAGCAGCTCCAGCGTCAGCGTCCCCAATTCGAAGGGGCGGCGGAACGGCACCGACAACGGAGCGCGCACCGGGCCCAGCCGGTGGGCCATGAAGCGCAGCGTGGCCGCCGTGGCGATGGTGCTCTCATGCCGGGCGATGTGGTCCGAGTGCCCGTGGCTGACGAAGGACAGGGGCGACTTGCGCTTCGCGTCCAGCGACAGCGGCGTGCCCGTCAGGTGCAGCCCGTTTCGTCTCAGCTCCACGCTCATGGGATGGGCGCTGTCATAGCGCGCTCCCGACTCCCGCGCTCCCACGCCGGACGCGTCACCCCACGCGTCGGGTGCTCAGGAGGCGGGCGGGCGGCCCCGCGCCCGCCATCCGTCCCACACGACCGGGCCCAATTCGGAGATGAGCACGCCCAGGAGGATGAGCGCGCCGCCGAACCACTCGCGCGGCCCCAGCACCTCGCGGCCCACCGCGACGGAAGCGACAGAGGCGAACACCGGCTCCAGCGCGAAGATGACCGCCGCGCGCACCGCCGTGGTGCGCGCCTGTCCCCACGTCTGCACGCCAATGGCGACCGCGCTCGCGAGCACGCCGCACGCCAGCACCGCTCCGATGAGCGCGGGCGTCGGCTCCAGCCGCCGCTCCACGAACGGCAGGCACAGCGCGGACAGCAGCGCCACGCCCGACAACTGCACCGCCACCAGCCCCAGCACGCCGTCGCGCGAGGCGAAGCGCTCCGTGAGCAGGATGTGCCCCGCGTACGTCGCCGCGCACCCGATGGACAGCCAGTCCCCCAGGTACAGGCCCCAGAGGTGCCCCGGCCGCACCGGGCCTTCGTCCTGCATCGTCATCGCGTACAGGCCCACCGCCGCCAGCACCACGCCCACGATGGTGCCCCAGCGGGGAAGGCGCTTGTGCAGCACCACGGAGAACAGCGGGACGAAGAGGACGTTGAGCCCGGTGAGGAACGCCGCGCGCGACGGCGTGGTGTCCGTCAGGCCCACCGTCTGGAGCGCGAAGCTCAGGAACAGCAACACCGACAGCAGCACGCCCTTCCTCAACACGCCGGGCGCGAACATCCGCCGGCCGGCGAGCGCGACCATCACGGCCGCGCCCACCGCGAAGCGCAGGGTGATGAACGTGAAGGGGTCCGCGAACGCGAGCGCGTCCTTCACCACCACGAACGTCACGCCCCAGAACAGGCAGAGGAGCACCAGCGCCCCGTCCGCCCGCCACCGCGCTCCATCCCCGCCCGGAGTCGTCACCGGGTGCCTACGGGATGAAGAAGAACGCGACGCCGAGGATGGCGTAGACGCCCAGCAGCATCACGCCCTCCAGCCAGTTGGACTCGCCGTCCAGCGCGATGAGCGCCGCGGCGCCCGTGCCGATGGCGATGCCCGCGACCTCCATGTGGCTGAACTCCAGCGTCAGGTGCTGGCCCAGGGGGATGGACACCAGCACCAGCACCGGCGCGACGAAGAGGGCGATCTGCTTGGAGGACTCGAAGGCGATGTTGAACGCCAGGTCCATCTTGTTCTTCAGCGCCATCAGGATGGCGGTGGAGTGCTCCGCCGCGTTGCCGATGATGGCGATGATGATGACGCCCACGAAGGTGTGCGTGAAGCCGAACGTGGCGATGGCCGGCTCGATGGCGTGCACCAGGAACTCCGCCACCACCACCACGCCCAGCGTCGCCGCCAGCAGGACGATGGCGGCCTTCTTCGTGCTCCAGCCGGGCATCTCCTCCGGCGTGCCGTGCTCCTCGCCCGCGTACAGGTGCGCGTGCGTCTTCAGGGAGAAGAGCAGCGACAGCGCGTAGACGATGAGCAGGATGACGGAGATGGCCACCGACATGGGGAAGAGCACGGGCTCCGCGGCCGGCCCGCGCACCGCGTGGAACAGGTCCGGGATGGTCATGGCGGTGAGCGCCAGGAACATGATGGCGGAGCCGGACAGCGCCGCCGTCATGTTGAAGGTCTGCCGGGGGTACTTCAGGCCGCCCGCGAGGATGGCCGCGCCCAGCACCAAGAGCAGGTTGCCCAGGATGGCGCCGGTGATGGACGCCTTCACCACGTCCCCATGCCCCGAGCGCAGCGCCGCCAGCGCGATGATGAGCTCCGCGGCGTTGCCGAACGACGCGTTCATCAAACCGCCCAGGCCGCTGCCCAGCTTGTGCGCGATGACCTCCGTGGCCTCGCCCATCAGGCGCGCCAGCGGGACGAGCGCGATGGCGCAGAGGACGAACGTCCACGTGCCCGGGAAGAAGAAGTGCGACGCGACGGCCAGCGGGAAGAACACCGCCAGCAGCCCCAGGAAGAGGCGGTCGACGTTGAAGCCGCCCGGGTCCTCACCGCCCGGTGAGGCAGCGGAGGGCGGCGTGCCAGGGGGCGGCGGGGTGACGGAC
>NZ_RAWD01000400.1:0-7294 GCF_003612065.1 Corallococcus sp. CA047B | reverse complement strand
GCCCTCACCGCCGAGGTGAGGGCGGGGCGGGAGAGGTAGCCGCGAGCGAGGCCCGTGCCCCCGACGTACAGCTCGCCCGGTGCACCGGGCGGAACGGGCTGGAGGTGCGAGTCGAGGACGTAGAGCTGGACGTTGGGGAAGGGCCGTCCGAGGGAGATGCGCTGGGAGTCGACGGGGCCGGAGATGGAAGCGCAGACGGTGACTTCGGTGGGGCCGTAGGCGTTGAGCAGGGTACGTCCCTGGCTCCAGCGCTGGGCCGTCGCGGGCGGAAGGGCCTCGCCCGCGGAGATGACGGTTTCCAGCAGAGGCAGTCCGGCCTCGGAGAGCTGGGCGAGGACGGAGGGCGTCAGGGTGGCGGCGGTGACGGCTTGGGATTCGAGCAACTGGCGCAGGGGCAGCTCGGGCAGCAAGGCGTCGCGCGAGGCGAGCACGAGGCAGGCGCCTGAGAGCAGCGTGGAGAAGACCTCCCAGACTGAGGCGTCGAAGGCGGGGGAGGCGAATTGCAGGACGCGGCTGTTCGCGTGGAAGCGCTGAGCGCGTGCGGCGGCGAGCGCGGTGTTGGCGAGGCCCTTGTGGAGGAGCAGGGCTCCCTTGGGCGTGCCGGTGGAGCCGGAGGTGTAGATGACGTAGGCGAGGCTGTCGTCGAAGACGCGGACGTCGGGAGGAGCGTCGGGCCTGCGAGCAATCGCGTCAGCGTCGGAGTCGAGGCAGAGCAGCTGGACGCCGGAGGGCAGCTCATCCGCGAGGGAGTCCTGGGTGAGGACGAGGGGAACGCCTGCATCCTCGAGGATGAAGGCGGTGCGTGAGGCGGGGTAGGCGGGGTCGAGGGGAACGAAGGCGCCGCCGGCCTTGAGGATGGCGAGGAGTGCGACGGGAACGTCGAGGGAGCGCTCCAGAAAGAGTCCGACGCGGGTCTCGGGCCCGACGCCGAGGGAGCGCAGGTGGTGGGCGAGGCGGTTGGCGCGAGCGTCCAGCTCCCGGTAGGTGAGGTGCTGGCCGGAGAAGGAAGCGGCGTGCGCCAACGGGGTGCGCTCGGCCTGGGCCTGGAAGAGGTGGTGGACGCGCGACTCGTCGCAGAGCACCTGCCGCGTGTCGTTCCACGCGACGAGGATCTTCTGACGCTCCTCTTCGGAGAGCATGGGCAGCCTGGACCAGGACTGTTCCGGCCAGGTGACGATGCCTTCGAGCAGGCGCTCGAAGCGCGAGGCGAGTTGCTCGACGGTGGAGGGCTTGAAGAGCTCGGTGCTGAACTGCCAGAGGCAGGACAGCCCGTCGGGTGTCTCCTGCACGGACAGCAGGAGATCCAGTCTCGCGGAGCCGTCGGCCAGCTCCAGGGGCGTGAGCGTCAGGCCGGGCAGCTCGATGGCCGTCATCGGCGCGTTCTGGAGCACGAGCTTCGTCTGGAAGAGCGGCGCCTGGCCCTGACCCCGCTTCGGGTTGAGGACGCGGACCAGCTCCTCGAAGGGCAGGTCCTGGTGTGCGTAGGCCGCGAGCGCCGTCTCTCGCGTGTGGGCCAGCAGCTCCTGGAACGTGGAGACGGTGTCGAGCCGTCCGCGCATCACGAGCTGGTTGATGAAGAAGCCGATGAGCCCTTCGGTGTTCGCGCGGGTGCGGTTGGCGATGTCCGTGCCCACCACCACATCCTGCTGTCCGGAGTGCCGGGCGAGCAGCACCTGGAACGCCGCCAGCAACGTCATGAAGAGCGTCGCGTTCTCGCGGCGGCCCAACGTCTTCAGCGCCTCGGTGAGCGCGGTGGGAAGCTGGCGGGTCAGGTGCGCGCCCTGGTTCGTGGGCTCGGCCGGACGCGGGAAGTCGGTGGGCAGCTCCAGCGACGCGGGGGCGCCCTCGAGCTGCTTCTTCCAGTAGGAGAGCTGGGTCTCCAGCGCTTCGCCCCGAAGCCACGTCCGCTGCCACAGTGCGTAGTCCACGTACTGGAGCACTGGCTCCGGCAGGGGCGAGGGTCGGCCCCCGGTGAAGGCCGCGTAGAGCGCCGCCATCTCCCGGATGAGCACCCCCATGGACCAGCCGTCCGAGATGATGTGGTGCATCGTCAGCAGCAGCACGTGCCCCGGCTCGCCAAGCGTCAGCAGCGTGGCGCGCAGCAGCGGGCCCCGGGCCAGGTCGAACGGGCGCTGGGCCTCTTCCTGCGCGAGGCGGGACACCTCGGCTTCACGCTGCTCCAGGGGCAGTGCCTGGAGGTCCACTTCGCGCAGGGACAGCGCGGCTTCGGGCAGGGCCACCTGGGTCGGACGCCCCTCGGTGGAGGGGAAGGTCATGCGCACGGATTCGTGGCGGCGGACCAGCTCCTGGAAGCTTCGCGACAGGGCGGCCGGGTCCAGGCTCCCCGTGAACCGGACGGCCAGGGGGATGTTGTAGAGCGCGCTCTGGGGGGCGAACTGGTGGAGGAACCACAGGCGCTGCTGGGCGAACGACAGCGGCAGTTCACCCGTGCGAGGCGCGGCCACCAACGGCGGGAGGTGCAGGTGACGTCCTGCCTGGATCGCGGCATCGATGCGCGTGGCCAGCGCGGACAGCGTGGTGGCCTCGAAAAGCTCGCCCAGGGCAAGGTCCACCCCGAAGGCTTCCTGCACGCGGGACACGACCTGGGTGGCGATGAGCGAGTGCCCTCCCAGCTCGAAGAAGTCATCGCCGCGCGCCACCTGCTCCACGCGCAGCACCTGCGCCCAGATGCCGGCCAGCAACTCCTCGGTGGGTGTGGCGGGCGGTGCGGCTTCGATTCCGGACGGCCGTGTGCCCACGGGCTCGGGCAGGGCCTTGCGATCCACCTTGCCGTTGGAGGTGAGCGGCAGTGACTCCAGCCGGACGAACGCGGCGGGAATCATGTGGGCCGGCAGCTTCGCTTCCAGGAAGGCGCGCAGCGCGGAGGACTCCAGCCGCGCCGCGTCTCCCGTCACATAGGCGGCGAGGCGTGCATCGCCCGGCGTGTCCTCGCGCAACAGGACCACCGCCTCGCGCACAGCGGGGTGGCTGGTGAGCACGGCCTCGATTTCGCCGGGCTCGATGCGGAAGCCGCGCAGCTTCACCTGCGCGTCAGCGCGGCCCAGGAACTCCAGCACGCCATCCAGCCGACGCCGCACGACGTCGCCCGTCCGGTACATCCGGGCCCCGGGCTCCGCGCTGAACGGATGGGGCACGAAGCGTTCGGCGGTCAGGTCCGGACGCTCCAGGTAGCCACGCGCCAGGGGAAGGCCCGCGATGAACAGCTCCCCGGGGATGCCCGGAGGCACGAGCCGTCCGGCCGCATCCAGCACGTGCAATTCGACGTTGGCGATGGGCCGACCGATGGGCACCGCGCCCGTGGTCGGGTCCTCCGCGCCGACTTCATGCACGCAGCAGCCGACCACGGTCTCGGTGGGGCCGTACTCGTTGAGCAGCCGCGTCCCAGGGGCGTGTCGCCGCCAGAGCGCCAGGGTCTCGTAGGAGAGCGCCTCTCCGCCGATGACGAAGGCCCGGGTTCCTCCGGCGGCTTCGTGCTCCGCCAGCCCCTGGGCCAGCAGGGACAGGTGGGTGGGCGTCAGCTTCACGAGGCTGAAGTCCGCTCCCGAGCGCAGGGCGGCCTGGAGCCCTTCGACGCCGTCACCTTGCGGAATCAGGGTGATGGGCTGCCCCACCGTGAGCGGAAGCAGGAGGCTGGTCACGGTGAGATCGAACGCGAGGGGCGAATGCACCGGTGCCCCCGCGCCCTCCGTCACCGGATACGCCGTGGCGCACCAGTCCAGGTAGTTCGTCAGCCCCTGGTGCTCCACCATCACGCCCTTGGGACGGCCGGTGGAGCCGGAGGTGTAGAGCACGTAGGCCAGGTTGCCGCCGCTCACCGTCCGCGCGGGAGCCTCCGGGGACTCCTTCGCGAGGACCCGCGCATCGGAGTCCAGGCAGACCAGCAGTGCGCCCGTGGCGGGGAGGACGTCCGCCAGCGCGTCGCGCGTCACCAGCAGGGGCACCCGCGAGTCCGCGAGCATGAAGGCCAGCCGCTCCTGGGGGTACTCCGGATCCAACGGCACGTAGGCGCCGCCCGCCTTGAGGATGCCCAGGACCGCGACCACCAGATCCACGGAGCGCTCCAGGAACAGCCCCACCCACACGTCCGGTCCCACGCCCCGCGCGCGCAGGTGGTGCGCGAGCTGGTTGGCCCGGACATCGAGCTGCGCGAACGTCCAGCGCGCATCCCCGGACGTGACGGCCACGGCCTCCGGTGTGCGTGCGGCGCGGGCCTCGAAGCGCTCGTGCGCGAAGGCCGCGCTGCTCACGGCGCGGCGCGTGTCGTTCCATCCCGACAGCAGTTGGTGGCGTTCCGCGTCCGTCAGCAGCGAGATGTCCGCGAGCCGGGCCTCCGGCTGGGAGGCGAAGGCCGTGAGGACCTGCTGCCACTGCGCGAGGACGCGCTCCAGGATGGCGCCATCGAAGCGTCCGGCGTCGTGCGACAGCCGCAGGGTGAGCTCTTCCCCGGGGAGGATGTTGATGTTGAGCGGGTAGGTCGTCCGCTCCAGCCCGCGGATGTCGCGCAGGTCCAGTCCGGAGGTGCGCTCCCGCACCGCCGAGTCCAGCCAGTTCTCGAAGACGAGCAGGCTGTTGAAGAGGGGCACGCCCCGGGGCAGCTCGCTCCAGCCCTGGATGCGGACCAGGGGGCTGTGCTCGTGCTGACGCAGGTCGGCCTGACGGGCCTGGAGGCCCTGGAGCCACGGCACCACGCGGGCCTCGGGCGGGAGCGCCACGCGCACGGGCAGCGTGTTGATGAACAGGCCGACCATGGCCTCCGCTCCCGGCAGGTCCGTGGGCCGGCCGGCGACGGTGGTGCCGAAGACGACGTCCGCTTCGCCGCTGTAGCGGCCGAGGAGCAGCGCCCACGCCGCCTGGACCACCGTGTTGGGCGTGAGCTGGTGACGGCGCGCGAAGTCCTGGAACCGCGCGGTGAGCGCCGCGGGCATGACCCAGGTCCGCTCGACCTTGGCGGGCACGGCGTCCCGGGGCGCGGACCGCCGCTCGCCAGGCAGCGGCGTGGGGGCGCTGAAGCCCGCGAGGTCCGCCCGCCAATGCGTCTCCGCGAGCGTCAGGTCCTGCCGTCCCAACCACGCGATGTAGTCGCGGTAGGGCGGCGCCGGTCGCACGGTGCGCGCAGTGGGGGCGAACAGCTCCTCCAGCAGCAGGCCCAGGCTCCAGCCGTCGAGCAGCAGGTGGTGGAAGCTCCACACCACGCGGTGCACGTCGCCATCCAGGCGCATCACCGCGAAGCGCATCAGCGGGGGATGGGACAGGTCGAAGCCCTGCGCGCGGTCCTCGGCGAGGAAGGCCTGCAGGTGGGCTTCCTGGTCCTCCGCGGAGAGCCCGCGCCAGTCCAGCTCACGCCACGGCAGCGCCGCGTCGGGGTGGACCACCTGGAGGGGTTCTTCCAGGCCTTCGCGGTGGAAGGAGGTCCGGAGCACGGGGTGCCGGGCGATGAGTGCCTGCCACGCCGCGTGGAAAGCCGGCACGTCCAGGCGCGAGTGGATGGCCCAGGTGATCTGCTCGAAGTATTCCCCGGCGCCGGGGTTGAGCAGGACCTGGAACAGCATGCCCTGCTGCATGGGCGACAGGGGATAGAGGTCCTGGGGCGCGAGTCGCAGCAGCCGGTCCAGCGAGGCCTGCTCCAGCTTCGCCAGCGGGAACTCCGCGGGCGTGCGGCGGGCGGCATCCTCCGAAGCGCGCTGGGCGATGAAGGCGCGCAGGGTGGCCATGAGCTCACGCGCCACCTGTTCGACGGTGGCGGTTTGGTGGACGTTGGCGCTGTAGACGAGCCCCAGCTCCAGGCGTCCGTGGCTCACGCGCGCGGTCAGCTCCAGCAGGTGGCGGCGATGGCCTTCCGGGTCACGCGAGGCGCCGCTGGATTCGGGCGCGAGCGCGAAGAGCGTGGACGCGGAGGCGAGCTGATCGAGCTGGCCCAGGTAGTTGAAGGACACCTGCGCGGCTGGACGTGAGCGCAGGGCCTGGATGGCCTCGGGCGTGCCGAGGTGCCGCGACAGACCGTGGCCCAGGCCGCGCTGGGGCACCTGTCCCAGGCGGTCGCGCACGCTCCGCAGCAACTCGCCAGGGCTCGCGCGGACGGGGGCCTCCAGCGTCACGGGATACGTCGTGGTGAACCAACCCACCGTGCGGGACAGATCGACATCGTCGAAGAGGTCTTCGCGGCCGTGGCCTTCCAGCTCCACCTGGAGGTTCGGGTGGCCCGTCCAACGGAAGAGGCCGCCCACGAGCGCCGCGACGAGCACGTCCTCGACGCGGGCGCGGTAGGCAGCGGGGACCTCCTGCGTGAGGAGCCGGGTCTCTTCGGGCGTGAGCGAGAGGGAGAGCTCGCGTGCGGAGGCGACCGTGTTCTGCCCTGGAAGATCGCGAGGCAGCTCCCGCGCGACGGGGCGGTCCTCCCCGAGCCAGAAGGGCAGCTCCCGCGCGGCAGCCCCGGTCTTCGCGTGGGCCTCCAGACGCTGCGCCCAGCTCTTGAAGGACGTGGTCTTCGCGGGCAGGGAGGGCGAGCGGCCCTGGCTCAGCGCGAGGTAGAGCGACTCCAGGTCCTCCACCAACGTGCGCCAGGAGACCGCGTCCACCACCAGATGGTGCGCGGTGAGCAGCAGGCGTTCCGTGCGGTGGGGGCCCTGATGGATGAGGGCCGCGCTGAAGAGCAGTCCGCTGGACAGGTCGAAGCCCGTCTGGAGTTTCGTGGCGGCGGCTTCCAGCGAAGGGGACAGCTCCGCGTCGGGAACCGCGGAGAGATCCACTTCGTGAAGTGTGACGGGGTGCTCACGGCCCACGGTGTGCTGGTGCCAGACGCCGTCCTGCTCGACGAAGCGAGTGCGGAGCGCGTCATGGTGTTCGACGAGGTGCTCCAGCGCGGCCTTCAGCGCCGTGACATCGAGCGGAGCCCGTGTTTCGAGCAACACCGCCTGATTGAAGTGGTGCGGACGCGGAAGGTCTTCCTCGAAGAAGGCCCGCTGGATGGGCGTGAGCGGAACGGGGCCGGTGACGAGGCCCTGCTCGGCCTGCGGCAGAAGCGACGCGGTGACGTGAGGGGCCAGCGACGCGATCGTCTGGTGTTGGAAGAGCAGCTTCGGCGACAGCCGCAGTCCGGCCTGTCGGGCACGCGCGACGAGCTGGAGGCTGAGGATGGAGTCGCCACCCAGGGCGAAGAAGTTGTCGTGGATGCCGACGCGCTGGAGGTGGAGGACGGAGGCCCAGAGGGAGGCGAGGAGGGACTCGACGTCATCGCGAGGGGCGACGAAGTCCTGGGAGAGCGAAGGCCTGGAGT
>NZ_RAWD01000003.1:0-117037 GCF_003612065.1 Corallococcus sp. CA047B | reverse complement strand
CTCCCCACCTGGCGCTTGGACGCCCGCCGACCGGTCCCCCAGGGCCTTCCGGGGGCGTCTTTTGCGTTCCCTGCTTGTCAAGCCGGCCCGGGGGATGCGAAGGCCCATGCCACATGGCCACGACTCGCAAGCCTGGACCTTCCCGCGGTGCCGCCTCGAAGTCCGGCGGGCCCCGCTCGTCCCGCCCCGGCGGCCCGGGACCCTCCCGCGGTTCAGCCCCGAAGTCCGGCGGGCCCCGCTCATCCCGCCCCGACGGCTCGGAACCTTCCCGCAGTGCCGCCCCGAAGGCGAAGCGCGGCGGCGGCGGGCTCCACCCGCCCCGCACCGGCGGCCCGAAGCGCAAGGAAGCCGGCGGACGCCCCGACAAACCCAAGATGAGCCGCGCCCAGCACGAGCGCGCCCGTCCCAACCCGAACCGCCCCCTGCGCGAGGACCTGGTCCTCCAGGCCTGTCTGGAGGCCTACGGCGGCGTGCGCCGCGAGGGCCGCCTGTCCGACCGCGCGCTGGAGTTCGTCCTGCGCAGGAAGACGCTCCTCTACTCCACGGAGCGCCGCGCCGTGGCCGAGCGCGTCTACGCGCTGCTGCGCCGCCAGCGCACCGTGGACTTCCTGCTGGAGCACTCCCAGCACAACTTCGAGACCCTGGACGGCACCCGCCAGGACGTCATGCGGCTGGCCGCGTCCCGCATCCTCCACGGCGAGGACCCCAACTACGTCTCGCGCACCAGCGGCCTGTCCGGCACGGACCTCACCGTGCTTGACCGTCTCCCGGACGCCGCCGCCGAACTCGATGGCCTGCCCGAAGCGAAGCGCTTCCCCATCGCCGCGTCGCTGCCGGACTTCCTCGCGGAGAAGTTCCGCGCCGTCTTCGGCAAGGACGCCAGCCGCGCCGCCGAGGCGATGAACGAGCGCGCCCCGCTCAACGCCCGCGTCAACGCCCTCAAGGGCGACCGCGACATCCTCCAGGAGCGCCTGGCCGCCGAGGACGTGGAGTCCACGAAGCCCACGCCCCTGTCCCCCCTGGGCATCACGCTGGAGACGCGCCTCAACATCTTCTCGCTCCAGAACTTCAAGGACGGCTGGCTCGAAATCCAGGACGAGGGCAGCCAACTGCTCGGCATGCTCGTGGACGCGCCGCCCACCCGCGTCGTGGACGCGTGCGCGGGCGCCGGTGGCAAGACGCTCCAGCTGGCCGCGCAGATGAAGAACCGCGGCGACCTGCACGCACTCGACGTGGACGAAGGCCGCATGGAGGACCTGCGCAAGCGCGCGCGCCGCGCCGGCGTGCACAACGTGCGCACGCAGATCATCCCGCCCGAAGGCCCGGAGGCGGAGGCCGCGCTCGAGCCCCTCAAGGGTCTGGCGGACCGCGTGCTGGTGGACGCGCCGTGCAGCGGCACCGGCACCTTCCGCCGCAAGCCGGACGCGCGCTACCGCCTCACGCCCGAGTCCCTGGAGATGCACGTGGCCCGGCAGAAGGCCCTCCTGGAGCGCTTCTCCACGCTGGTGAAGCCCGGCGGCCGGATCATCTACGGCACCTGCAGCGTGCTGCGCGAGGAGAACGAGAACGTGGTGGAGGACTTCCTGTCCCGGCACCCCGAGTTCACCGTGCGCCCCGTGGCCGAAATCCTGGGCGCGGAGCTGGGCAAGAAGGTGGGCCCCGGCCCCTTCATGCGCCTCGCCCCGCACACCCACGGCACCGACGGCTTCTTCGGCGCCGTGCTCGTCCGCGCGAAGTAATCCCGACCGCGGTCCCCCCGCGAGAAAGGCAACTCCGGCCATGTCGTCAGCCGTCCACTACCGCGTCGCCATGCCCCGTCCGCATGCGCACCTGTTCGAGGTGGAGGCCACCTTCCCCGCCGGGCCCGACGCGCTCGACGCGGTGATGCCGGTGTGGACGCCGGGCAGCTACCTGGTGCGCGAATACGCGCGCCAGGTGCAGGACGTCAGCGCCGTGGACGAAGGCGGCCAGCCGCTGCCGGTGCGCCGGGTGGACAAGCGCACCTGGCGCGTGGAGGCGCGGGGGCACGCCGTCACCCTGCGCTACCGCGTCTACGCGAACGAGCTCAGCGTGCGCACCAGCCACCTGGACGGCAGCCACGGCTACTTCAACGGCGCCACCGTGTTCCTCTACACGGAAGGCACGCGCGAGCTGCCCCACCGCGTCACCGTGGACGCGCCCCCGGGCTGGCGCACCTTCTGCGCGCTGGACTCCGAAGGCGGCACGTTCCACGCGCCCGACTACGACACGCTGGTGGACAGCCCGTTCGAGGTGGGCCCGCACACGCCGCTCACCTTCACCGCCGCGGGCGTGCCGCATGAGGTGGTGGTCTGGGGCGACAGCGTGCCGGACGCGGAGCGGATGTGCTCCGACATGCAGCGCATCTGCGAGGCGCAGGCGCGCATGTACGACGGCCTTCCGCTGAAGCGCTACCTGTTCCTCGTCTACCTCACCGACAAGGGCCGGGGCGGGCTGGAGCACCAGGCCTCCACCGCGCTGCTCTTCCCGCGCACGGGCCTGTCGTCGAACCGGGGCTGGGAGGACTTCCTCACCCTGGTGGCGCACGAGTACTTCCACCTGTGGAACATCAAGCGCGTGAAGCCGCGCGCGCTGGTGCCGTTCGACTACTCGCAGGAGAACTACACCACGCTCTTGTGGGCCTTCGAGGGCGGCACCGCCTACTACGACAACCTCTTCGTGCGCCGCGCCGGGCTGATGTCCGCGTCGCGCTACCTGGCCCGGCTGGGAGAGACCTTCAGCCTGCTGCACTCCACCCCGGGCCGCCGCGTGCAGACGCTCACCGAGGCGTCGCTCGTCAGCTGGGTGAAGCACTACCGCCCCGACGAGCACTCCCCCAACAGCGCCGTCTCCTACTACCTGAAGGGCGAGGTCGTCTGCGCGCTGCTGGACCTGGAGGTGCGCCGCGCCACGCGGGACGCGAAGTCGCTGGATGATGTGCTGCGCTGGCTGTGGCGCCACCACGGCGACGGCTCCGGCGTGCCGGAGGACGGCGTGGAGAAGGCGGCGAGCGCGGTGGCGGGCGTGGACCTGACGCCCTTCTTCGACCGGGCGGTGCGCTCCACGGAGGACCTGGACTACAGCGTCTTCGCGCATGTGGGGCTGGAGGTGTCCTTCCGCGTGCGCGAGGCCCCCAACGACAAGGGCGGCACGCCGCCGCGCCTCAAGCAGGAGCCCAAGCCGAAGGGCTGGCTGGGCGTCACCCTGCGCGGCGCCGCGACGCTGTCCACCGTGCCGGAAGGAACGCCCGCGCTGGAGGCCGGCCTCTACCCGGAGGATGACGTGGTGGCGCTGGACGGCTGGCGCGTGGACGGCGCGGGGCTCATCGCCCGCTGCGAGGACAAGCGCCCGGGCGACACGGTGAAGGTGACGCTGTTCCGCCGCGACCGGCTGCTGGAGGTGCCGGTGGTGCTGGGCCAGAAGCCCGCGGATGCCGTGTGGCTCCAGCGCGTGGAGCGCCCCACCGACGCGCAGAAGGCCGCGTTCCAGGCCTGGCTCGGCGCGCCCTGGGACGAGACGCCCGGCCCGGCGTAGTAGGCTTTCGCGGCATGAAGGCCGCCCCTGCCTCCCTTACGTGCCGCTCCCATCCGGCCGCCGTCGCAGGCTGGCGCTGCGAGCAATGCGAGTCGCCCCTGTGCCCCTCCTGCGTGGAGACCCGGCGCATGGGCCCGGTGGAGTACTTCGCCTGCGGCCGCTGCGGTGGCACGGCGAACGTGCTCCTGCGCCACCGCTCGGACTTCGACTTCCAGCAGCGCCTGACGGGCGCCCTGCGCTTTCCCCTCACCGGGCCGGGCCTGCAGACGCTGTTGGCCGTCAGCCTGATGCTGGCCGTCCTGCGCTCGCTCGGAGGCGGCATCCGGTTGATCCAGGTGCTGCCGCTGACGCTGGCGCTGGGCATCTTCTGGGGCACCTTCTTCGCGCTCGTGAAAGGCGCGGCCCGGGGCAATCCGGATCCGGAGGCCCCCGTCTTCACCGATGTCATCCGCGACAACCTGATCCCCGGCCTGCGCGGCCTGGTCGTCACCGTCGGCGTATTCCTGCCCGCGTTCGCGCGCGCCGTGTCCCTGGCGCCGTCGCCGCAACAGCACCTGATGAACCTGCTGCTGGGCGCCTCCCTGGAGGCCGTGATGCCTCCGGCCGCGCTGGAGGACCCGCTCACCTGGGGACTCGTGCTGCTGGGCTTCCTGTGGCTGCCGTGGGCGTGGCTGGTCGCGGCCATGGGACAGTCGATGGTCGGCGCGCTCCATCCCCTCCGCGCGCTCGCGTGCATCCGGGCCCTGGGGCGCGACGCGCTCAAGGTGATGGGCGTGTTCGCGCTGCTGGCCGTCGCCCACGCGGGGATGCACTGGCAGGCGGACCAGGTGCTGGCGTTCCACATCTTCTTCCTGTCCCGGTGGATCGCGGAGGCGCTCACGTTGCTTGTGCCCTTCGCCGCCGCGAACGTGCTGGGGCTCGTGCTGTACGTGTACGGCGATGCGCTGGGCTACCTGCCCGCGAGCGACTTCCTGGAGCCCGTGCTGGGCACCACCGCGCCGGAGCGCGCCCCCCCGCCGCTGCGGGGCGCCGCGCCCGAAGTCCCCGAACCCGAGGCGCCCTCCTCCCCCGAGGAGATGGCCTCTCAGGTGGCGGCGTTCACGCAGGCGGTGGAGGCGCGCGACGTGGCGCGGGCGCTCGCCCTGTACGCGGCCCTGCGTGTTCTGCCCCACCTGAAGCTTTCGCCCACGCACCATCTGTTCGTTGGACAGGCCGCGGCGGTGGAACGAGATTTCCCACTGTCGGTCATGGCGCTGGAAGCGGCGGCGGACGCGGCGCCCGAGGAGCCCACCGCGCCCCGCGCGCTGGTGCTGCTGGCGCGCGTGCAGGGGGAGAAGATGGGAAACACGGTGCGCGCGGAGGAAATCTACCGGTACATCCTGCACCGATATCCGGACACGGATGCCGCCCGTTTTGCCCAGGGGCGGGTGACGTCCGCTGCGTAGTCTTCGCGTTGCGGCACCCGTCCTCCGGTACCAGATTGTCCGCATGGGACGGGTCGGGGGCGTGGGGATGGGGAAGCGGTTTCGGACGTATGGATGGTTGGGGCTCCTCGCGAGCGTGTGGGTGACGGGCTGTGATGAAGCCCCGAGCGCCAATCGCCAGGAGGACCCGTGCGCGGAGCCACTGTCGCTGCGCGTGCACGTGGTGTCGTCGGATGGCGCGTTCATCCAGGGCGCGACCGTGACGGCCACCAACCTGGAGAGCAATGCCAGCATCACCGGCGTGACGGATGACCGCGGCCTCACCACCGCCATCAACGAGCACCTGGCGCCCAGCCCCATCCGGGTGGTGGCCACCGCGGGCTCGCACGTGACGCCCGCCGAGCGCGTGGAGTGGACGTGCGATGCGTGTCACTGCACGCCTGTTCCCGCCGAGCTGACCCTGGAAATGCGGGACTGACGTCGAAGACCCGCCAGAGAGGTCCGGGCCGGGTGGAAATCCACCGTCCCGGGCCGTGGGGCGGTTGTGTTGACCTGCCCGCGTGCGGTACGGCTTACGCCATGCGTCAAACCCGCATGCGCGCGCTCGCGTCGGACAGGCTCCCCTTCATCCAGGCCGCCCGCTCGGTGTGCCTGAAGGCGGGGTCATGGATGTGTTGTCGCGGCACTGGTGTCCCTTCGCTCCAGTAAGCCGTGCAACCGCGCTACCCCCCGGGTAGGCATATCCGTGGCATCCCCTGAAGGTCCCCCATGCCCGCAGACAGTGTGGAAGTGCTGCTCCAGTGCTCGGTCACCGAGCTGACGGGGCGGTTCATCACCCAGGCCCAGTCCGTCCCGCAGGGACTGCTGGAGGCGCTGGAAGCAGATCCCCGACAGGGCGCGCAGGGGCTCGCGCGCAAGCTGCGTTCGCGCCAGGAGAAGAACCGGGCGGAAGGCCAGCGGCTGCGTCACCTGCTGAAGTTCGAGACGGAGCTGTGGGAGCAGGGCCTGCTGAAGGTGGCCGGGGTGGACGAGGCGGGCATGGCGCCGCTCGCGGGCCCCGTCGTCGCCGCCGCGGCCATCCTGCCCAGGGGCTACCGGCTCCGGGGGCTGGACGACTCGAAGAAGATACTGGACCCGGACAAGCGCGAGGCGCTGGCGGAGGCCCTCAAGCGCGACGTGGTGGCGTGGGCGGTGGGCCAGGCGGAGGTGGAGGAGATCGACCGGCTCAACATCTACCACGCGGGCCTGCTGGCCATGCGGCGCGCGGTGGAGGGGCTGGGGATGACGCCGGACTACGTGCTGGTGGACGCGCGCACGATTCCCCAGTGCGCGGCGCCTCAGCGGGGCATCATCAAGGGTGACTCGCTCTCGTTGAGCATCGCGGCGGCGTCGGTGCTGGCGAAGACGACGCGCGACCGGCACATGGCCGAGCTGGATGCGCGCTACCCGGGCTACGGGCTGGCGGCGCACAAGGGCTACCCCACCGCGCAGCACGTGGCGGCGATCCAGGCGAAGGGGGTGCTGCCCATCCACCGACGGAGCTTTGGACCGGTGCGCGAGGCGCTCGGCCTGGAGCAGCCCGCCGGGTCCGTCCCGATGCAGTCGGAGCTGTTCGCCGCTACTCCTGATCAGGTGGCGAAGCGATGAGCGCGGACCGGGACATCGACGGCTGGTTGGCGGAGCGGGGCGTCACGCTGATGGACGCGCGCGTGCGGGCGCGGGGCGTGCTGGAGGAGGTGGGGCTCACGCGGCCGGGCAAGGCGCGCATGAGCGAACCCAAGCTGATGCGAGCGGCCGAGGTGCTGACCGAGCGCTTCTTCCAGGTGTGCGCGGATCCCGCCTGCCTCCAGGTGGCGACGGCGAGCGGCCGGGAGCCTCTCCGTGTAGAGCCGCGCAGTCACTGCGCGCGGTGCGGCGGTTCCGCCAACCGGCGCGCGGAGGTGGCGTTCCTGGAGGTGTGCCACGCCCGCAACGTGAACCGCGTGGTGGTGGTGGGCGGCTCGCCCGCGGTGCGCGAGGAATTGGAGTCGAAGCTGGGCGGCCACATCGACCTGCGCATGGTGGACGGCACGGAGCGGCGCACGTCGGACCGGGCGCGGAGTGATTTGGAGTGGGCGGACCTGGTGCTGGTCTGGGGCGCCACGGAATTGCACCACAAGGTGTCTGGCCATTACACGCACGGGCCGCCCGCGCATCACCACAAGGTGGTGCACGTGGTGAAGCGGGGCGTGGCGGCATTGCTGGATGAGGCGATGATCCACCTGCAACGCGCCACGCGCTGAAGGGCGTCACGTGAGAAGCCTGGCAATCCCATCCGGGTGGCCAGGCTTCTTCCTTCAGGTCCACCCTGCGGGAAGGACGCAGCGGGGGTGAGGGTTTTCAGCGACCCGACGAATCGTCGCTCTCCGCCGAGCGGACAAAAAGCTCTCTGCCCGCTCGGATCGTGCACTTGACGTCGGTGAACCTCCGAACGTCCGTGGTGGGATCGCCGCCGAGGACCACGAGGTCGGCGTCGAGCCCTGGGTTGACGCGGCCACGGCGCTCGCCAGCGTGCCAGCGTGCCGCAGGGGCGGTGGTCAGCGACGCGAGGATCTGCATCGGCGTCAGCCCCGCGTGGGCCATGAGGACGTATTCCTGCGTCGGATCCAGGTCCGCCATGTACCCGACATCGGTGCCGAACAACACCTGACCACCGGCGCTCGAGAACGCCGCGAGCTGCCGTTCGGCATCCGCCACGATGGCCTCGCGGATGTGAGGGGGCACGTCTGCCTTGGCGAGCTCGTACCCCCAGAGTTGCAGCGTCGGGACCACGGAAACGTGGCTCGCGACCATCTGACGGATGAGTTCGGCGCTCCACGTAGACTTCGGCGGATCGATCGTCGTGTGCACGAGGATGTCCACGCCGGCCTGCACGGCGGCGCTCACCCCCTCGGGATCGGTGGGGTGCATCATGGACAGGCCACCCTGCCGGCGGGTTTCGTCCACCGCGGCGCGCGCGATGTCCGCGGACATGCGGCGGATCTCACCATGTCCCTGGGGCGTGGCGATGAACAGCTTGGTCCCCTGCGCGCCGTGCTCGAAGTTCCCGCGCACGATGGCGCGGGCCTCATCCGCCGTCGCGGGTTGCGGTAGCTGTCGCAGCAACTCGGGCGGCAGGTCGCGCAGGTAGATGGGAATGCCGTTTTCCGGATACAGCGAGGCTCCGACGGTGAGGATCGCCGGCCCCTGCAGTTCGCCGCGCGCGATGCGCTGGCGAAGGGCCTCGGTGTTCGCGGGGTCGGACCCGGTATCAACGACCGTCGTGAAGCCGAAGCGCGTGGTCATCCGGCTCAGGGGTTGCTGGAGCGCGTCGGACGGGCGGCCGGCGGCCCCGGCGAACGCAGGGTCCGTGAAGTGAACGTGGCTGTTCTGGAACCCAGCCGTAATCACCCCGCCGCTGCAGGCGTCCGCCCGCCGGACCCCGGCCGGCGGAGCGACCGACCCGGAGCCGATGGCTTCGATTTTTCCGCCGCTCACGAGCACCCAGGCGTTGTCCATCGGAGGCTCATCCGGCGCCACATAGAGCCGCGCGGCCGTCAGGAGCCAGCGCTCGGCGTCAGCCGGCCGCTGGCTCGAAGCGCAGCCAGCGGTGGCCAGCCAGAGAAGAAGTACGAAACGCTGCATCATCCCCACCTCACGGATTCGAATCATGCGTTCAAGCGCGGAACTTCGTGAGGAGTCTAGGGCACGAGTACACATGGACCGCACCTCCTTCGGGACGCGCTGCCTGATGCGTGGAGTTGCCCCCGTCAAATCGGACAGCTCAAGGTTGAGAGTTAGCAGTACGGAACTCGCGGGGTGACTTCATCTTGAGGCCTCCGGCGGCGGGTTCAATTGCCGCCGCTTCCAAGGCGCCACCCTCTGAGAACGGGGCTGCACCTGCATTTCAAGGACCAAACCGGAGACGGAAACGACATGAGCAAGACGTGGATCGGCAAGTGGAAGCGTATAGGCGGGATAGAGGCCATGCGACGCGGTACGGCCGTCCCGACGCGACGATGCGGACGCTGCCGCACAGGCAGCCGCCGGTGAAGCGCTCGGGTCCTTCCACGCTCATTCCGCTTTGCGACGGAAGTGGAGCGCCTGCACGCCGGACTTGAGCCGCTGCGTCGATAGGAGTTCGAGATGCCGCGCACTCGACAGGCCATGAAACAACGTCGGCCCGCGGCCACTGATGATGGGATGAACGACGATGCGGTACTCGTCGATGAGCCCCAACTCCTCGAGCGCAGCCGCGAGCTTGGGCGCTCCGACGAGGACACCCCGCTCGGTCTTCGCTTTCAGCGCCGAGATCGCCTCGCCAAGGTCACCCTCCACCTTGATCGTGTTCTGCCACGGAAAGTCGCTCCGCGAGCCCGACACGACGTACTTCGCCTTCGCCTCGAGCCTCTGTGCCCACTCGCGCATCGCGCGCGGCGCCTTTTCGTCGCGTGCCACCGCGGGCCAGGCTCCCTCCATCAGCTCGTAGGTGTTGCGCCCGAAGAGCATCGCCCCGCTCTGCTCCATGAGCTGCGTCCAATAGTCGTGCAGTTCGTCGTCCACGATCCCCTGGGTGTGATCGATGCACCCGTCCAAAGTCACGTTGAGACCGAAGGTGAGGAGGCCCATGGCGTGGGACTCTACGAAAAGCGCGCGCAGCGCGCAGCAGCCCGAGCCATCGACGCAATGCCCCTTCCCCGGTGGGTATCGGCGCGCAGAAACTCGACACCATCGAATCGATCATCCCGCCCGGCTGCGCGAGGACGCGCAGCAACCAGACATGATCGCCGCGATCCCCTTTCGCCACTGCGCACTGCGCGCAACAACCTGGCGTATCGGCGGGATAGAGGCCATCGGTGAGCGTCAAGGTAGTTGTCGCGTGAAAGGGTTCAGCCGATGCGTTTCAGCTCCTGCACTTCCGGTGAGGGGTTGAGGCGCACGGGGCCCGCGGGCGTCCAGTCGCGCGTGTCGCGGCTCCATCGCTCGGGGCGACGGGCACGAGCGCGCTGGTACACCTGGTGGCGCTGGGCGAGCAGTGCCGTTTCGCTGCCGAAGTGCCTGGCTTCCGGCGTGACGAAGCGGATGGCGGAGTGCCGGTGCTCGGTGTTGTACCAGCCCACGAAACGCGCCACCCATGCGTGCGCGTCCTGAGTCGAGGCGAAGGCTCGCTGGGGGAAGGAAGGGCGGTACTTCAGCGTGCGGAAGAGGGCCTCGGAAAACGCGTTGTCGTCCGAGACGCGGGGCTGGCTGAAGGAGGGCGCCACGCCCAACCATTGCAGCGTGGCCAGCATCGTTGCGCCCTTCATGGGGCCGCCGTTGTCCGCGTGCAGCACCAGGCCCTCGGGGCAGCCGGCGGCCTGCCAGCTGTCGCGGATGAGGGCTGCGGCATGCGCGGACGACTCCTCCTCGTGGACGCGCCAGCCCATGATGCGGCGGCTGAAGACGTCCACCACGAGGTAGAGGTAGAGGAAGCAGCCCTTCACCGGGCCCTTCAGGTAGGTGATGTCCCAGATCCACACCTGGCAGGGCCGGGGGGCGGTGTGTTCGGCCTTCGGGCGCGGTGTGGGCGGCTTCGCGGGGCCTCGGTGCGTCAGCTGTCCCGCCGCGCGCAGCACCCGGTAGAAACTCGCCTCACTGGCCACGTACTCGCCCCGGTCCGCGAGCCTCGGCACCAACTGCTTGGGCGACACGTCCCGGAACTCCTCGCTGTGGGCCACCGCCAGCATCCGGCGCTTCTCTCCCTCGGAGAGGCGGTTGGCGGGCCGGGTGCGCGGACCGCACCGCCCATCCTGCGCGGTGGCCGGCTTCCTCCAACGTTGAATGGTGCGAGGGGCGACCCCCAGCCGCTCGCAGACGGCTTCCAGCCGCACGCCCTGCTGGAGGGCTTCTTCGACGTGCGCGAGCGTCATTTCTCGCGCCTCTCGTCCGCTGCGGCGTCCTCGTCGTCCAGGTGCCGCTCGTCCCAACCCGTCGCCTGAACTTATTCGAGCACCAGCAGCGCCGCCGTCTCCGCCAGCGCCTTCTCCTTGCGGTGCAGTTCGCGCTCCAACTCCTTCACCCGCTTCTCGGCCACCGCCAGTCGCCTGCGCTCCTTGGCCGGCAGTGGCTCGGCGGAGGCACCCGAGAGGGCTCCAGCTGCGGCCTGCTGCCACTCCTTCAGCTTCTCCTCGTGCAGCCCCTCTCCTCGCAGCAGCGCCCCCATCGCCTCGCCGGTGAGCCCCTGGGCTGCGACCAGCACGCGCAGCTTCTCCTCGGGCGTCCACTTCTTCGGCCCAGCGGACACCGCGGGCTTCTTCTCCTCGGGCGGGGGCGTCATCGCCGCCAACTTATTCGCCTCCCGCAACCACTGCGACAATGTCGGCTGCGACACTCCCACCTGGCGGGCCAACGCTGCGGCGCTCACCGCGCCCGGGCCTACCATCCGCTTCACCATCTCTGATTTGAATCCATCCGTGTACGGCACTGCGTCCTGCCTGCTCTCGCCTCCAAGGCGTGGTCATCCCGGCCGCTCAGCCGAGGCGACAACTTCCCTGACACAGAGGGCCTCACGCACGCGAACACATCCAGGGCGAACGTCCTTTTCAGCAGCCCGGCCCAATCCAAACGGGGTATGCGCTCCTTCCTCGGCTCCTCCACCGTCGCGGCAAAGGCGGGGCTCTCCTCCTCCAGCCCCGGCTCCGCCCCTGCTTCAGGGAGCGTGTTGGCATGCAGGAGAAGCCCTCCAGGAAGGCGCACCGGGGCTGCTTATGCTGTTGGCTTGCCGACGCTCGATGGTCCTAACAGCCAGGTTCCCTCGTCGCGGAGCCATTTCCATGCTGAGCCGATGCAACACGCGCAAGAGACCTCCAGCTCCGTGAGCAGTGAGGAACCCGAAGTGCATCAGCGTGGGCACAGCCGACGCGAGTTCGTGCGCGGCACCGCTTTCGCCATGGCCAGCGCGGGAGCGGCAACCGTCCTAGGTCCTCTGACCGCCGTCGGCGCAGAGGCAAGAGGTCCAGTGGAACAGGGGACCGGTCCGTTTCCGACGGAGGGCATGGCCGCCTACTCCCCGAATGGCCCCCACAAGCTCCTCAAGTTCCAGCGTCGAGCCCTCCGCCCGAAGGACGTGGCGATCCGGATTCACTACTGCGGCGTCTGCCATTCGGATATCCACACCGTCCGAGGCGACTGGGGAAAGTATCCGTATCCGCTGATCACCGGTCACGAGCTTGCGGGTGAAGTCGTGGGCGTCGGGTCGAGCGTGAGCAAGTTCAAGGTGGGCTCGCGCGTCGGAGTCGGGACGATGGTGAATTCCTGCCGGCAGTGTCGGGAGTGCCAGGCTGGCTTTGAGCAATACTGTGAAAATGGAAACACACAGGCATACGGGTCGAAGGATCGGGACGACTCCATTACGCAGGGCGGCTATTCGAGGCTCGTCGTTGTAGACGAGGATTTCGTCCTGAGCATCCCGGACTCCATCGATCTCGCCGAGGCAGGCCCACTGCTGTGTGCCGGTATTACCGTCTACTCCCCCCTTCGACACTGGAGCGTGGCCCCGGGACAGAACGTCGCCATCGTCGGGCTGGGCGGCCTTGGGCACCTCGCGGTTCAGCTTGCGAGTGCGCTGGGCGCTTCAGTGACGGTCATCACGACCTCGCCCGACAAGGCCAAAGACGCTCGACGATTCGGAGCGAAAGAGGTGCTCGTCAACAAGGAGGGAGCGGATTTCTCGAAGCAGAAGAAGACCTTCGACTTCATCCTCGACACCGTCCCGTATGCTCACGAGCTGGATCGCCTCATCCCTCTCCTCAAGCGGGATGCGACCTACTGTCGCGTCGGCGTTGGAAAGCTCACGACTCCCAACGAGGTCGGCCAGATGCACCTGGTGCTGGCGAGAAACTCGCTCGCGGGGTCGGTTACGGGCGGCATCCGGGAAACGCAGGAGCTGGTGAATTTCTGCGCTCTCCAGAAGATCAAGCCAGAGGTCACGAAGATCGCCCTGACGGGCATCGATGAAGCCTGGTCGAAGGTGGTGGCCAAGAGGGCTCGATACCGCTTCGTCGTCGACATGAACGCCTGACAGAGGACTCGATGGGAACCACAAACGAGAACGGCAGATTCGCAGGGAAGGTCGCGTTCGTAACGGGGGCCGCCAACGGCATCGGGCGCGCCACGGCGCTCGCCTTTACCCGAGAGGGGGCCAGCGTCGTGCTCGCCGACGTGTCCGAACAGGGCAACCGGGAAACGGCACGCATGATCGAGGAACAAGGCGGAAAGGCGCTCGCGGTCCGATGCGACGTAACACGGGCCGAGGACGTGAAGGCGGCCCTGGACAAGACCGTTGAGACCTTCGGACGGCTGGACTTCGCCTTCAACAACGCGGGTATCGAACCGAGAAAGCCAGCTCCTACGGCGGAGTACGAGGTGGAGGAGTGGGACCGGATCCTCAACATCGACCTTCGTGGCGTCTTCCTGTGCATGAAGTACGAGATCCCGCTGATCCTCAAACAGGGCGGCGCCATCGTGAACACGTCCTCGGGGGCCGGGGTGATCGGAATCAAGGGCAGCCCCGCATACACCGCCGCAAAGCACGGCGTGATCGGCCTCACCCGGGCGGCGGCCCTCGACTATGCGGCGCAGAATGTTCGCATCAATGCCGTCTGCCCTGGGTACATCGACACGCCGATGATGGACCGCTTCACGGGCGGCACCCCCGAGGGCCGAGCCAAGGTGGTCTCGGAGGAGCCCGTCGGGCGAATGGGTCGGCCCGAAGAGATCGCCGCGACGGTCCTCTGGATGTGCTCCGACGCGGCGGCCTTCATGATCGGGCATGCGCTCGTCGTCGATGGCGGCCAGACGGTGCAGTGATGTATTGCCTGGCCTGACAGTCCAAAGGACTCATCATCATCAACGCCCGCTTAACGGCCCGTTCGCTCCCTCGGGCTAGTGCATGGGGCGCCCGACGGGTACTCCTGTTGTCGCCCTCCACATCGACTCCCTTCCCGGGAGCGCGACCACGGGGGCTCCTTCAGGGCGAAAGGGCCCCCGACCCATGTGTACCCAGTGCGATGACCCGCGCCATGTTCATCACGCGGCCCCCCCCGCCCGCAGGACCATTCTCAAGGCGGGCCTGGGGCTCGCTTCTGCGAGCGCCCTTGCGGGTACGACCGCCTCCGCGCAGCCAGCCGTGCCCAAGGCGGGACGAGCCACTCAGGGTCCGCGGACGACCCGGGCGCTTGGCGCCGCGGAGGCCAAAGGCCCCCTGAAGGCCCTCACCATCCAGCGTCGCGCCATGGGGCCCAACGACGTCCTCTTGGATGTCCTCTATTGCGGCATCTGCCACTCGGACATCCACGTCGCCCGCAGCGACAGGGCGCGCTTTCCCTGTGTGCCGGGCCACGAGGTGGTTGGCCGCGTGCAGGCGGTGGGCAGCGCGGTCACCCGCTTCAAGGTAGGGGACGTGGGCGGCGTGGGTTGCATGGTGGGCTCGTGCGGGGAGTGCGCGAACTGCCTCGCGGACCGCGAGCAGAACTGCCTGAAGGGCACCGTTTTCACCTATGGCGCGCCAGATCCCGCGGCGGGCGGCTACACCTTCGGTGGCTACTCCGAGACGATGGTCGTCCCGGAGCGCTTCGTGCTGCGGATCCCTCCGGGAGCGGACCTCGCGGCGACGGCACCGCTGCTGTGCGCCGGCGTCACCACCTTTTCGCCCCTTCAGCACTGGGAGGTCTCGGCGGGCCAGCGCGTGGGCGTCGTCGGCCTTGGAGGGCTGGGGCACATCGCGGTGAAGCTCGCCGTGGCACGCCGCGCGGACGTCACCGTCTTCACCACGTCGCCGGGCAAGGTCGCGGACTCGCGGCGTCTGGGCGCCCGGCACGCCGTCCTCTCCACGGACGCGGCCGCGATGAAGGAGCACGCGGGTACCTGCGACCTGCTCATCGCCACGGTGCCCAGGACCTTCGACATGCGCCCGTTCATGGACGTGCTGAAGCTCGACGGCACGCTCGTCAACTTGGGCACGCTCGGGGCGCTCGGCAGCCTCGACGGCTTGTCGATGGTGATCGGTCGCAAGAGCGTGGCCGGTTCGCTCATCGGCGGCATCGCCGAGACGCAGGAGATGCTCGACTACTGCGCCGCGCGCGGCATCAAGGCGGACGTGGAGGTCGTGCGCGCCCAGGACGTCAACCGGGCATACGATCGCATCGTGAACAAGGACGTCCGCTACCGCTTCGTCATCGACGTGGCGAGCCTGAAGGACGCCCAGGGCTAGGTGCACATGCGCATGCGTACCCAGCCGACACGGACTCGCTTTCGTCGACTGGCGCTGCGCTTGGGGCTCGGCTTCCTCGCCGTCCTGATACTCGTGACAGGCGCGGTCCTTCTGTCTACCCAAGGCCTCCAGACCCTTGGCGACACGCCGGAGCCGGCAAGGCTCACCCGCTTGGCCAGGCAGTCGCGTTTCCAGGACGGGCGCTTTGCCAACCTCGAAGCACCTTCGCCTCCGTACACGGGGGAGCGCCCGACGCTCATGCAGGTCTTCTTCGGCGGCGAGCGCCGACGGCCTCCGGCGCCGCCACCCATCGCCGCACGGGAGGACTGGATGTCCGTGGGCGAAGGCGGCCGCGTGACGTGGCTTGGCCACTCCACGCTCCTCATCGAGGTGGACGGCGCGCGCGTGCTCACCGACCCCATCTGGTCCGAGCGCGCCTCGCCGTCCTCGCTCGTCGGCCCCGTGCGCTTCCACCCGCCTGTCGTGCCGCTCAGTGCGTTGCCGAAGCTGGACGCCGTCGTCATCTCGCACGACCACTACGACCACCTGGACATGGACACGGTCCAGGCGCTGGCGAAGACGGGCGTGCGCTTCTTCGTCCCACTGGGTGTCGCTGACCACCTGAAGGCGTGGGGCGTGCCGCGGGCGCAGCTGGTCGAGTTCGACTGGTGGAGCGAGGCCCGCGTCACGCCGGACGTGTCCCTGGTGGCGACCCCGTCGCGGCACTACTCCGGCAGGACGACAGGGACGCGCAACACCACGCTGTGGGCGTCCTGGGTCGTCCGGAGCGCGCGACACCGAGTCTTCTTCAGCGGCGACAGCGGGCCGACGCCTCAGTTCGAGGAAATTGGACGCCGCTTCGGTCCCTTCGACCTGGTGGCTCTCGAGATTGGCGCCTTCCACCCCGCCTGGGGAGACATCCACCTGGGTCCGGACAACGCGCTAGAGGCGCACCGGATGCTGGGGGGCGGGCTGCTGCTGCCCATCCACTGGTCCACTTTCAACTTGGCGGCGCACCCGTGGGACGAGCCCATCGAGCACCTCGTGCGCCTCGGAGATCAGCGCGGCGTGAGCATCGTGACGCCGATGCTGGGAGCGCCCCTGGTCCTCGGCGAGGTCGCTCGCACCGGGCCCTGGTGGCGGAGCGCCAGCGCGCCGGGCGTCCCCACGCAGGCAAGAAGCTCCAACTCCGCGGGGGCGGCGCGATGAGCGGGCAGAGCGACATGCAGTGCTTTCAAATCAGGAGGACGGACATGAAACGATTCATCGGTGTTGCACTCGTCGGGTTGCCGGTGGTCGGCGTTGCGCTCGCACAGCCGCATCCCAGCACGCCTGCGCTGCGCATCACGCGGTATCGGGTGCGCTACTCATGACGCTTCACAGGACACGGCCGCTGGCCCTGGGCCTTTCGCTCTCTCTTCTTCTCGCGGGCTGTGCTTGCGCGAACAACTCGGACCCGAGGCGTGGCGGACCCGCCTCGCCGACGGCTCCTTCCACGGACGGCGGGGGCAGTCACGCCCCTCCAGGCGAGGCGTCGGCTCAGATGAAGATCACGGTCGGAACAGCGGTCTTCACCGCCACCCTTCACGACAACGAGACGGCGCGGGCCTTCAAAAAGATGCTGCCGCTCACGTTGAACATGAAGGACCTGAACTCGAACGAGAAATATCACCGTTTCCCGGACAGCCTACCTGCGAAGGACGCGAACCCCGGGAAGATCCAGGCCGGCGACGTGATGTTGTACGGATCCAACACCCTGGTTCTCTTCTACGAGTCGTTCTCCACGTCTTATCGGTACACGCGAATTGCCGAGGTGGACGACCCCATCGGCCTGACCGCGGCACTGGGCTCGGGCGACGTTTCCGTCACCTTCGGGCTGTGAGCCAGCAGGGCCCTACGTCGACATGCACATTGGAGATCACTACAGCCTTCGCGATTTTCTCAGATGGACGAGGCAAGAGCTCTACGTGCTCGCTCTCAATGCCACCGTCCCCACGTTGCTTTACCAGCTGCTCGGCTGGAAGTGGCTCACGCTGCCCTGGGCGCCCATCGCCACCGTCGGAACGGCTGCGGCGTTCCTGCTCGCGTTCCGCAACAACTCCACCTACGACCGTCTCTGGAAAGCCAGGATCATCTGGGGTGCGATCGTCAATCTGAGTCGCACCTGGGCAATCCAGGTCCGAGACCTGGTCTCTGCCGGGCCCCCCGAGGCCCAGCAGTTCACGCGCACGCTCGTCCGCCGGCACTTCGCATGGCTGACAGCACTGCGCTTCCAACTCAGACAGAGGAGACGCTGGGAGCGCATGGACCAGACCGTCAACAGGGAGTACCTCGGGGTCTATGAGGTGCCCGAATGGGACGGGGACCTGGACGCGGAGATGCGGCCCTATGCGCAGGAGGCCCAGTGGGAGCGTCTGAAGGTCACGAGGAACCCAGCCGCGCAGATCATCTCCCTCCAGTCCGAGGACCTGAAGGCTGCCTTCGACCGGGGATGGCTCGACAGCATTCGCCTCTCTCAGCTCGTTGGCACCCTCGGACGGCTCCACGAGCTCGCCGAGACGGGGGAGCGACGGTGTGGCTCTCGATTCCAGTGAGCATGCTCATCAGCTGGGTCTTCCACTCGATCGAGAAGATCGGGGCTCACTCCGAGAATCCTTTCCAGGGAGGCTCGGATGACACGCCGATCTCCTCAATCGCGAGGAACATCGAGATCGACCTCAAAGAGATGTTTCAAGAGGCGCCCGTTCCCCTCCTGATGCAGCCCAAGAACTCGATCGTCATGTGAGGACCTGCGAGAGCTGGGTTTAGGTGCCGGAAGTCGCCACGCGTCGAGCTGGACCGCGCGGTCCGCCGTCAGGTGGCCGTCTCGCCGAAAAGTTCCTTGGCTCGGCTGATGGCGGACATCGCGTTCGGCCAGCCGGCGTAGAAGGCCAGGTGGGCCATGAGCGCGACGAGCTCCTCCTGCGTCACGCCGTTTTCCAGGGGGCAGGTGCGCACTCGCGTGGGCAACCCCAGGTGCTCCAGAATCGCTCTGCCCCCTCCTGCTCCCTTCACGTACGCCAACACCCTTAAGCCTGCCTCCACACCTCACGCACGCGAACACATCCAGGGCGAACGTCCTGCGCAGCAGCCCGGCCCAGTCCACCAGGTGCACTGCCGTCACATGCGCCCGCTTCGCGTTGCAGGAGGGACACACCCCTCGTCCCTTGCACGAGAAGGCGACGAGAAGCTCGTCCTTGCAACTCTCGCAGCGCCCCCGCGCGAAGCCGTGCGCCAGCACTCCGCACTCCAGGTACCAGGCTTACGTCCCGCTCCACGCACCGGGGCAGGCCGAGCCCCACCTCGCTCGCCTCCGCCAGCAGCGTGGCCAGGTGGTCCTTCACCGCCTCGTACAGCACCGTCCCCTCCGGCTGCCTCCGCCGGTACGCCCACCCGCGCTCCGCCACCCGCTCCTCCCCTGCCACACCTTTCCAGGGCACACGCGACTGTCCGCCTCCCATGGGGTTCTCGTGAGCCCTGGGAGACCGGGGAACTCAGGCCGCTTGCGTTCAAGCAGATTGCCCCTGTTGGGCCGCATGTGCCCCCAGTGTGCCCCTCCAGCGGGGTTAAGAACGGGACGAGACGGGACAAAACGGGACGGAGCGGGGGAACGATCCGGTGTGAGATCAAGGCATTAGCCGGTAACAGCGCGACCTGCTTAGGGTTTTTGCTTCCGCCTTGAGGCGGGTTCGATTCCCGCCGCTCCCAAGCAGACCGCGCGTGGTGACTGGAGTCATCAGGGAATGACGGCGGTCATCAGGCCGAGCCGCGCGGAGCCGCGTTGGCGCGCATCCAAGCCGAGGAAGATCAATGGATTGCGCGTCCCCCCAGGCCTCCAGGGCCCTGGCACGCCCGCTGCTATGGGTGGACTCAACGCTGAACGCGGCAACCACCCTCTTCTTCTGAAACGAGTTCCCCCATGAAGGTCTCCTCCGCTCGCGGCTCCTCCACCAACGCCATCCGCCGTCCCCCCGCGCAGGACATCCCGTCTTCCAAGCCGAACTCGCCCAACGCCCCCCAGAAGCCGGACTCCAAGCTCTCCTCTCCCAACTCGCCCAACGCCCCCCAGAAGCCGGACTCCAGGTTCTCCAAGTCCTCGCTCCTCGACACCGCGACCCAGCTGCCTGACGCCATGCTCTCCGCGTCCTCGCTGCTCAACGGCGCCCAGCAGCCTGACGCCATGCTCTCCGCGCCCTCGCTGCCCAGCGGCGCCCAGCGGCCTGACTCCAAGCTCTCCTCGCCCCTGATGCAGTCGCTCCAGGCGGACGGTTTCTCCACGGGCGGCTCCAGCAAGACCGAGAGCATCGGCAAGCTGCTGGAGGGCATCTCCTCCGTGATCAGCAGCATCACGGAGCTGGTGCAGGCCGCCACCCAGGGCGTGCAGGCGGTCTCCCAGGGCGTGCAGGGCGTGGCCCAGGGCGTGACGGGCGTCGTCGGCGCCGTTGGCACCGCGGGCAGCTCGCTGCTCGGTGGCGCGCTCGGACAGGCCCACTCGGATCCGACGGCCGGCATGAGCCAGTCCCCCACCATCGAGTAATCCGACGGCGCCCCGCTTCGGATGAAACAAGAAGCCCCTTTCCAGCACGGGCCGGAAAGGGGCTTCGTCATCACGAAGACCCGGTTGGATCGCTCTCGCCAGAGGCGCCGAGCGGCGGGTTCAATTCCCTCCGCCTCCCCGCAGAACAACCGCCCCTTTCAATCTTCCACTGTGGATAAGAGGAGGGGGCTTGTATTTCGGGATCCAATCGGGCTTTCGCTACGCCTTCATTTCGATGACACGTCGGACCTGGCCTCCCACCTGCTTCGTCCAAACGCTCACTTCGCGCCTTGCTTGCCAAATACCGGCGCAGAGTCCTCCCAGATAAAATCTTCGAGCGCCTGAATGGCCGCCGTGCTCAAGCCCAGGTCCTGAAGCGGCCAATACTCAATCGTCAGGGTCTTCTTCCATAGCGATACAGGCGCCCACATTGACAGATGCATCGCGAAAGTCGTTGGACTGTGCTTGCCGAAATGCTGCCTAAGCCGTGGCGTAAGATCGTTGGCTTTGCCGACGTACAAGCACGCCTTTCCCTCATAGCCGTTCAGCCGAGCCATCTGGTACCCGTGCTTGACTTTTGTACCAGCACCGATGTTCTTGTGCTCGACTGCCACCGCTTTGCGTCGTTCGTGCTCGCTCTGCGCCAAGCGCCACAATTCGCCAGCAACGGCAGTTGCTGCACCAATCCGGTAGATCGCCGGGCACTTCTTCGGCCAGCCGCCTTCATAGAGCGTTTCAGGACGTTTGCAGGCCGCGACCTCAGCGACCGTTGTAGTCAGACTCTCCGGCATTGGCAACTGGACAGGGCGCAACTCATCGGCAATAGCAAGCAGGCGATCTGCGGCGCTCGCGGGATAACCTCGAATCACCTCCCCCGGCGCAGCCGAAATATTCTCTGACTTTTCAATGACAGCTTTCATTTATCTCTCCCCTGCGAATATCCCTTGGGGTGACAGGGCGGGGTCATCAATCATTGGACGCGATGAGGTTTAAGTTTCTCGTAGAGAGCCTTTGCCATCTTGGTTTCGAGTTCAATGGTGCCATACTGGAGCCGGGCAACGTAGGGCTGGAAGTCCCTGGGCCCCAATGCTGCTCGACGAGCGTGCGTAGCACCGGAGCCTGATCATCATCACCCTGAGTTCTTCACGAAGGTCGCGAGACGTCATCAGGACTTCATCCGCCAACTGCCCTATGCGTCGCGCGCCCGCTACCGGAACTTCGTGGCATTGGGGTCTGTCACGGGGCATCCGCGGCTCTCGGACCCGGG
This sequence comes from Corallococcus sp. CA047B, assembly GCF_003612065.1. Lineage (NCBI taxonomy): Bacteria > Pseudomonadati > Myxococcota > Myxococcia > Myxococcales > Myxococcaceae > Corallococcus > Corallococcus sp. CA047B. The sequence goes on along the minus strand of NZ_RAWD01000003.1, from coordinate 95,951 downwards.
CTGGTACCGGCTGACCGAGGCGTTCTGGACGTTCTACTCGCGGGCCTCCGACCCGGAGGCGCAGCGCAAGCCGGTGTTCATCCAGCAGGTCCTCACCACAGTGTCCACGCTGCTGCTCCTCAACCAGCACGGACTCAAGCTCAGCCCCGAGGAGAAGCAGGACCCCGAAATCCAGACGGCCCTGCGCGCCGTGAACCTGGCCGAGCTGCTCGACTGAGCCTGCCTCTAGCCGTAGGGCGTCTTCTCCTCGTGCCGCTGGAAGGGGTACGCGAGCTGCCCCAGGTACGTCTCCGGAGGCTGGAACTTCGTGGTTCCGTAGCGCGAAGGCCAGTGCTTCGGCTGGTAGGCGGTGCCGAAAATGACGTCAATGAATGACAGGAAGACGGCGAAGTTCTTGTCGATGCCCTCGTCATCCGACGTGTGGTGCCAGTGGTGGAACTCCGGCGTCGCGAACACCCAGCGCAGGTACGGCCAGCGGTGATTGACGTTGGCGTGGATGTACACCGCGTGGAACGACACGAAGACCAGGTAGCCGTAGATGGCGGACGGGTGGAAGCCCAGCAGGAACACCGGCACGAAGCCCGCGAAGCGGTTGACCAGCACGTCCACCAGGTGGCTGCGAGAGCTGGCCAGCCAGTCCATGTGCAGCGTGGAGTGGTGGATGGCGTGGAAGTTCCACATCCACCCGAAGGTGTGGAAGGCCCGGTGCACCCAGTAGCTCACCAGGTCCACCACGAGCAGGATTTCAAAGAACTGGAGCCACACGGGCTGCGCGGCGACGTGCGCCTGGAAGTCCATCTTCACGGCCCAGGACAGGAACACCTGCACGGGGATGAGCACCGCGAAGGAGATGAGCTGCACGCTCACGTGGCTGACGAAGAAGTGCTTCAGGTCCGTCTGCCAGCCAGTACGGAAGATCTTCTGCTCATTCAGCGCCCACAGCCGCTCCATGGGGATGAACACCAGCCCCAGCACCAGCAGGTCCAACGCGAAGAAGTCCAGGCCCGCACTCATCGCCCGGGGCCGGTGGGTGAGCGGCTCCGCCTCGCCTCCGCCCAGGAGCAGCGCCACCAGCGCGAGCACCATGGCGATGCCGCCGTGCGCCTTGGAGCGCAGCGTCAGCACACTGAAGGCACCCAGCAGGAAGGTGACGATGATGGACACCTGGAGGATGCCCCGAAAGACATCCAGGTGCTCGGCGTAGAAGGCGCGGCCGTCGTTGGAGACGAGCACGTGGGGAAAGAGGAAGCAGAACTCGGCGACGACGCACAGCACGCCGAGCAGCCCGCCGGTGACGCCGGCGCGCTTGCCCAGGTCGATGCGCCGGGCGGGCGCGAGAAGGATGTCCAAGGAAACCGTCCAGAAGGAAGAAGCCGGGCGCAAGCCTACGCCACTTCCGTGAAGGTCCGGCCCCCCTGGCCCGCGGCCCGGCTTGCTCCCTTCGCCGCCGCTTCCTAGGATTTCGACCTTCGCGGCCTCCACGCATCGCCAGGAGCCATTTCCATGCGTTACACGCGCAAGAACATCTCCGTGCTGCTCGACACCGTGCAGGGCAGCCCCGACGTCATGGGCTTCTGGACGTCAAACTTCGGCGGCTCCGCGTTCACCCTGGTCCCCTCCCCCGGAGGCATGATCTGGCAGGACGTCTACGCGCCTGGCAACCAGGCCTGCGAGGACGGCATTCCGTACGGCACCGAGGACGGCATGAACAATCACTGCGGCGGCGCCGGCTACTAAATGGCGGGCAGCTCGGCTCTTGCAGAGCGCACTCGACGGGCGGCATGGCGTCTGCCTGGCCATGCCGCTCGCGGTGGAGTCCTGCTCCTGAAGCGCCCTGCCCTTCGCCTGCGTCAGACCGCGTCCTGGATGTTCCCCAGGTACGTGTCGATGCCGTGCTTGCCGTCGGTGCCGAACACCTCTCCGCTCGCCCCGGGCGAGTCGAAGGTGTGGATGGTCGCGCCCTCCGGAGCCTGCATGGACGGGCCGCCGTTGATGATGCCCACGCCCGGGAACATGCCGGACACGATGCCGGTGACGATGTCCGTGACGGGGTTGAACTCGTGCGAGCCCAGCCACGTCGGCACGGGGTCCTGGTTGTTGACGTAGAACGTGTAGTTCGGCCCGTCCGGGAACGTCTTGCCCGCGCCCGCGAACATGGTGGCGTTCACGTTGCCGAGCAGCGCCTCGCGCTTGTCCCGGTTGCCGTCCCCGAGGATGGGCAGGTTGCCCCAGAAGCCGCCCATGTCGTTCTTGATGCGGTTGTCCACCTCGCGCAGCGCGCTGGACACGATGGCGCCACCCTGGCTGTAGCCGGTGACGTTGACCTTCTTGCCCGCCTGCAGGTCCTTGTAGATGGCGTCCGCCAGCGTCTGCGCCGCCTTGTTGTTCCCAAACCCCAGCCGGTCCATGCCCGTCTGCACGACGTCCTCGCGCAGGCTCTCCGAGGCGTTGTAGATGGGCACCACGTTGGTGCCCGTCTCGTTCGCCATCTTCTGGGCCTCGCTGGTGGCGCTGCCCTGCGGGGTCTGGATGCCGTTGACGTGGTACGTCGTCGGCGTGGGGCTGGCGATGGGCGAATCCGGCCGGAACGGCGGCACCTCCGACACGGAGAACTTGTCCGGCGGGTACGCGTAGCCGTCCGAACCCAGGTACATGCCGTCGTACGTCGTCGGGTCGGCGGATTCGTCGATCTTCAGCGCCCCGCGCGCCTCCTTCGTCGCATCGGACAGCACCACCGTGCCAGCCTGCACCGTGCCCGTGTTGGACTGGACGGGGGGCAGGTTCGCGTTGCCCGGCGTGGGGCCCGAGGACCGGGCGCTCTTCGCCTCGAAGACGTCCGCGCGCGCCAGGGGGCGGGCCACCTGGTTCTTCGCGGCGGCCGGTGCGGCCTGGGTGTCCACGGGACGCGGCGTCACCGGGCGGATGCTGCCTTTGCCTACTCCGTCGATGCCCATGGTCAGGTCCTCAGGATTCTCGGGTTCCAGGGAGTTATCGGAGCCTGAGAGAAAGAGTTGCCTGCCAGGTCAACGGAGGACCGCTCAGCTCCGCCAGAAGCGGCGCACCCAGGGATCCGTCTGCTCGTCCTGGGCGAAGCGGGCCAGGAGCGGCGGCAGATGCTCCTCGGCGATGCGCAGCCGGCTGAGCTTCTCACGCACCTCGAACTTGCGCGTCAGCCCGAGCAGGGCCTCGCGTTCGGCGAGGGTGAGGTCCGGGTGCCAGCAGTCCGCGATGAGGATGACGCGGCGCTCCTGGCTGCGGTTCCATGTCTCGTGCTCGAAGGAGTCGTGGAAGGTGAGCACGCGGCCCTGCTCCCAGTGCCGCGATTCGGTGCCCACGCGGATGCCACAGCCCTCCGCCGGAATCTGGAGCCCCAGTTGGAAGCGCATCCGGAAGCCGTCCCAGCTGCAATGCGGGGTCAGCGTCGTGCCCGGCGCGTGCGAGGAGAAGAGCACGTCCGCGAGCGGCAGCGCGGTGCACTCGCCCTCCAGCGACTGCACGGCCTCGGCCGTCTCGTCCATCGCGAGCTGGGGCCACAGGAGCCGGTCGACGCGCTCGCCCGCGAAGAACACGGGGTGCACCGACCAGCGCCCCGACCCGACGATGCCACCTTCGTAGTGCATCAGCTCCGCGGTCTGAAGCCGCGCCAGGTCCCGCTGCACCGCCGCGAGGCAGCCTTCCAGGGCCTTCGCCGCCGGAGGCGGTGGGTCGCGCCACGGCCGCTCGTCCAGGCCGGGGAACGGCGGGAAGATGGAGGGGGCATGGCCCGGGACCGAGGGAGGCAGGGGAATCTGCCCCGTCAGCATCCGGAGGTATTCCTTCAGCCGCTCCAGCTCCGGGCCCGCGCGCAGGACGGAGTCGACGTAACCGCCCTGCACGGCCAGCTCGACGATCTGCCGGCGCAGCCACGCGGTGACTTCCTGCATCTCCTGGTCGAACATGGCTTCTCCTTGAGAGCAGAGCCTTAGCCCGCTGGCGCGTGCACCGTCCAGGTCCCCCCGGACAGGTGCACGCGCCGACCCCGACGCGGAGGACGTCCCGTGTCCCTATCGACGCTCGACGTGGGTCATGCCGTAGGGCTCGTAGCGTGACGGGAGGCTCGACCGCTGGGCCGCCGCCGCCGCGCGCTCACGCGCGGGCGAGTTCGGGCAGGATGGAGCGCATGCTCATGAGCTCCGTGGTGATGGTGGTGCTGCTCGCGACTCCAGCGCCCGCGCCTGCTTCCCCCCAGGCGAAGACGTGGAAGGTGACCGGCTCGGAGGTGACGTTCGAGCAGTCTCCGAAGGACCTCCGCGCCCTGCGCGGAGGCAAGGAGGTCTTCGGCCTGCGGTCGCGCGAGAAGGAATTCCTCTCCAACTTCGAGTCCGATGCGGACACTGACACGTCCAACTGGGAGGGTTTCGAGTCCTACAAGGTGTTGTCGGTGGTGGGCCCGTGGGTGAGCTACGAGACCTCCATCTCGGGCTACACCGGCGGCGCTCACCCGTACGCGCACGAGAGCTACGTCACCCAGGACGTATCGAAGGACCCAGGCGCCTTCTCGCTGCTCGACGCGTTCGCGGAGAAGGACGTGCTCAAGGCGCTCAAGGCGGACGCGTTCGTGCGCAAGCACATCCGCGACGACGACGCGTTCAAGAAGGCCCGGACGGTGCAGGCGATGCTGGAGAGCCTGGACCCCGGTGAGGACTGCGTAGGCTTTTCATCCGGGCTCGACGCGGTGAAGCGCTCCGTGGCGTTCCACCACCTGGAGGCCCACAAGGTCGCCGTGCGCATCGCGTTCGGCTACGACAACGAGTCGTGCCGTGGGAACAAGTTCGTCGTGGGCGTGCTGCTGCCCCTCCCCGTGGCGCTGCGGCCAGCATTCGAGCGCGCGGCGAAGCGCGAAGAGGGCTTCCTGATGAAGGACGCGAAGGCCGCGCAGGCTCCGTCCGTGGACTTCGCCTGGGAGCCGTCCGACGCCAAGAAGCCCTGAGCAGCCACGTCACGAAGGCCGCCGCCCCTTCCAGGCAACCGACCCAGGAGCCGTCGATACGTTGCAAGAACAGGTGAGAGCACCCGACGGAAGGACGTCTGTCTTCACGGCGCGAATCGAACCTCCTGGCCAGAATGTTCCCTGGACAAGCAAGGAGCCTGTGCACTCAACGGGAAGAGGAATGGCGCCGTGCGCCATAGGGAAATGGCTTCAGTCTCCATCCAGTTTTCCTCGAAACAGGAACAAGTTGAACGTCATTTTTAGGGGGCCTACCGTTTCAGCGCCGTGCTTCGTAGCGCTGAAACGAGACACGGGATTCAACCACCCATTCACCCTGGAGGATTGAGATGACTCTCTCTGTCAAGAAGGCAGGACGTGCGTTGCTCGCCATGGTCACCGGCGCGGCCTTGTCGTTCGGCGTCACGATGGCATTTTCCACGCCCGCGCAAGCCTCCCAGGTGGAGTGCAGCCCCGTGGACTGCAACCAGAGCTGTCAGGGCAAGGGCTTCCGGCTGGGCAAGTGCGTCAACGCCGCCTGCACCTGCTTCTGAACGACGCACCCTCGCGAATTACACGGGGCATCAGGCCGCGCGCCGGGTCCACCCGGCGCGCGGTGTTCCCCCTTCTGCGTGGAATCCCCCATCCCGTCGCGACGCCAGACATGGCATGGTGCGGTCCATGGGGCAGCCCATGGCCGGATGGGCTGTGATGGGGAAGCACGGACCATGCATTCAAGTCTGGAAGAGAAGTCCCGAGGGGGCTGGACGACTGGCGTCCTGTTGGGCGTGCTGCTGGTCCTGGGAGCCTGCGACAAGGATCCGGATGACATCCCGGCGTTGCAGCCCGGCGCCCAGGGGGAGTCCGCGGTCACGGCGCCCGAGGGGGCCCGTTTCGAGCTCGCCGTACGGGGGGGCCAGCGATACCGGTTCGACTGCACGCCCATCTCCCTGACGGGGTGTCGGGTCCAGTTGCGCGACGCGAAGTCGCTGGAACCCGTGGGCGACGCGCAGGCCTCCAGCCTGAGGAATGTGCTGTCCTTCTTCTGGACGGCGGACGCGGAGGGTCGCGTCGTGGTGGAGGTGCAGTCCGCCCCGACGGGCAAGACGGGGCAGTTCCTGTATGCGTTCACGGAAGCGGTCGATGACGCGGGCGGCTCCGTCGCCGAGGCCGTCTCGCGGCCGGTGGACACGACCCCGACGGAATTCACTGGGTTCCTGGAGTCCCGCGACGACGTGGACGCCTGGCGTCTCTCCCTCCCCGCGAACCACGTCCTGCGCGCGGTCTGCAAGGATGCGGAGATAACCCATCCAGCCCCCGACATGGAGGTCGTCCTCCCGGACGGCACGTCCCTGGGCCGGTTCAACGCCACCGAGTCCGCCCGGCTCGCCTATTGGATGGGCGCCAAGAGCCCCAACGGGGGCGACCTGATCCTGCTCGTCCAGGCCAGTTCCGCCATGCGTGCCGGCTCGGCCCGCTACACCTGTCAGGTCTGGGACACCGGACCGGATGATCATCCGGATGCGCCGCCCGCCACCACCCTGTTGAGGATGCCCGGGGCCGTGGACGTCATGCTCTACTCCGAGAAGGACATCGACGTGCTGGCGGCGGACCTCCTGGAGGGCCACCAGTACCTCCTGCGGGAGGGCAGTCCGCGGTCGGACCCCTACTACTGCGCCACCACGGTGACGAATGCACAGGGCGTGGTGCTGGGCACGAACCTGCGCAGCGACCGCACCGGCGTCGTCTTCACGGCGCCCGCCACCGGTCGGTACGAACTCTCGCTCCAACGCGCTCGCGGCGAAGCGCCGGAGACGTGGTTCATTCCGGGGGGCTTCACCTATGCCATCTCGGACATCACGCCTCCATAGGCGCCCTGACGGCGCCGGATGTGGCATTCTCTGACAGTGCCAGCCCATGGCCGGGTGGGTTGGTTTTGGGGAAATACGCAAATGCATTCAATTCTGGAAAAGAAGTCCCGAGGGGGCTGGACGCTGGGCGTCCTGCTGGGGCTGGCGCTGGCGCTGGGGGCGTGTGGCAAGGATCTGGATGACGCGCCGGGGTTGAAACCGGGAGCGCATGGAGAGGCGGAGGTCACCGGGCCCGAGGGCGTCCGCTTCGAGCTCGCCGTGCGGGCCGGTCAGCTCTACCGGTTCGTCTGCACGGCCACCACGCTGTCGGGGTGTCAGGTCCAGCGGCTCGACGCGACGTCGCTGGAGCCCGTGGGTGAGGCCCTGTCCTCCCGTGAGACGAAGCAGGCCGATTTCTTCTGGACGGCGGACGCGGACGGCCTCGTCGTGATGGAGGTGCGCTCCGTCACGGACGGCGAAACGGGAGGCTTCCTCTACATCTTCACGGAGGCCAGCGATGACGCGGGCGACTCCCCGGACACGGCCGTCTCGCAGCCGGTGACGGAGACGGAGTACACCTTCGAGGGCTTCCTGGAGACCCCCGGCGACGTGGACGCCTGGCGGATCTCCATCCCCACGAACCACGTCCTGCGCGCCTATTGCAGCGGGACCCGTGACAATCCCTTCATGGAAGTGATCCGCCCGGATGGCACGTCGTTGGGCACGTTCACGGCGTCCTACTCCATCACAGACGTCCTGGAGCTGGGTGCCAAGAATGCCGTGGGCGGTGACCTCATCCTGCTCATCCGCCCCAGCAGCTCCACCGCTCCGGTGACGACCCGCTATCTCTGCCGGGTTCGTGACATCGGGCCGGACGACCACCCGGATGCGCCGCCCGAAGCCACGGCGGTGACGGTGCCCGCGCGGTTGAGCGTCGACTTCATGTCCGTCAAGGACGTCGACGTGCTGGCGGTGGACCTCGTCGGGGGCCGCGATTACCTGCTGAAGAGTGATGGCGGCTCCAGCCCCTACTATTGCGCGACCACGGTGATGGATGCCCAGGGCCAGGTGCTGAAGACAGACCTGCCAAGCGACAAGACTGGCGTCACGTACACGGCGCCCACCACCGGCAGGTATTTCCTCGCGCTCAAGCGGGTCCGCGGTTCTGGCATCTGGAAGTGGTGGATTCCGGAGGGATTCCTCTTCGCCATCACCGACGTCACCCCGGAGTGAACCGGGCGTGACACGTTCTGCTACTGCCACGAGCCTTTGTGGCCCGGAGCGCTACAGCGACCGGATCCGTCAGCGACCTGGGGCCTGGAATTGCAGGGTGGGCCCGGCTTCCACGTCCTGGCGCGCGTGATGCAGGGGTGCGCCCCCTGTCGCAGGGCCCTTGTGCCCCGCGACAGGGCTTCCCCGCTGGAGGGAAGCCCCCCCATTCCCGAGGTCGAACACATGCGGATGATGAAGACAGGTCACGTGGTCGCGGCGGCGTTCCTTTCCCTGGTGGGTTGCCAGGGCCAGGACGAGGGCACGAAGGCCGTGGGCACCCAGCAGGCCCAGGCCCAGGCGACGTGCGTCGAGCAGTTCAATGGCATCCAGAGCTGTGCGACCGGTGGGGCGTCCCTTGAGTCCACCGACGAAGGGCTCCGGGTCACCGGGCTGTCCAACCCCCAGACGGATGGCCTCTCCAGCCACTTCGGCGGCGCGGTCGCCTGGCGGCAGAACGCCACGGCGAACATCGGCGGCGGGCAGGGCCGGTTCGCGTTCGCGGCGCGGGATGGCGACCAGGTGGTGAGCACGCTGGGCATCGCGCCGGACGCGGACGGGACGGGGGTGACGTTCGCGCCTGCCTTCACCGGCACGGCGGGCGGCTCCGAGTTCCAGGTGCGCGTCTTCCAGGGCGGCGTCTTGCAGGGCGAAGGTACGGGCGGCCCGGGGCCGGCGGCCCGCTGGCACGTGTACACCAACTGGCTGGGAGACGTGGTGATGGTCTCCGACTTCTACCTGCGGGAGCACGGCCCCATCCTGCCGTTCCCGTTCCGCAACGCGCCCCATGCCGCGCAGGAGCAGGGCGCTTGCGTCTGGCGCTTCCAGTTCCCCGGGAGGACCTTCACGGTGGAGGTGGACGGCGCCCAGCTCACGGGCGACGCCATCGAGTTCACGGAGACGATTGGCACGGGTGCCTATCCCTACCGCCACTTCTCCGGCATCGACGTGACGGGCTCCGCGGGCGCCTTCACGGTCCACGGTGAACTCGCCCTGAACGCGAACGGGCAGGCGCGGTAGGCCTTCCCGGCCCGGACGCTGTTTCAGTGTCAACGGGCCGGTCCGCCGGGCGGCTGAGACAACGCCGCCCGGTTCTCCTTCAGCGCGCATCCAGGATGCAAGCCATTGCGCGCCCCTTTCCCAGACAATGACTGCCTCCCCCGGGGATGAGCCGTCGTCCGGAATCCGGATGCGGCACGCCGGGCCCTGTCCTTCAGGTGACGCCGGGATTGCCCCGCGGTGGTGCCTCCCTCACGGAAGACACGCCCCGTTCGTTCAGGGTCGCGTGGGCCGGAAGCGGAGGTATCACATGGCAGGCGTCGTGAGCAGGCTTTGGAGTGTCTGGCTGGGATTGCTTTTAAGCATCACCGCGTGCGGCCCGGAGTTGGACTCTTCCGAGTCCTTGTCACGCCAGTCGTCCGCACTGGTCGCAGCCCCCCGGGTGGCGGCCGGGGTCTCCCACGCATTGGCGGTCCGTCCGGACGGCACCGTCTGGGCTTCGGGCCTCAACGTCTTCGGCGCGCTGGGGGACGGCACCACCGTCCAGCGCGCAAGCCCGGTGCGCGTCTCCGGGCTCACCTTCGTGAACGCCGTGGCCGCCGGGCGGAACTTCTCCGTGGCGCTGCGCGCGGATGGCACCGTCTGGGCCTGGGGCTCGAACGGCTACGGACAGCTGGGAGACGGCACCACCTCCAGCCGCACCACGCCCGTGCAGGTGGTGGGCCTCACGAGCGTGGTGTCCGTGGGGGCCGGTGACAGCCACGTCGTCGCCGTGCGCTCGGATGGCACCGTGTGGACCTGGGGCTACAACGGGCAGGGCCAGTTGGGCTCCGGCACCCTGACGAACCGCTCCACGCCGGGCCTGGTCTCCGGGCTGTCCGGCGTCGCCGCCGTGACGGCGGGCTCCAACCACTGCCTGGCGCTGCGCTCGGATGGGACGCTGCGGGCCTGGGGCTGGAACATCTACGGACAGTTGGGAGACGGCTCCACCACCGACCGCACCCTGCCCGTCGCCGTCCCGGGCCTCACCCAGGTGACGACGTTCTCCGGCGGTGGCTACCACTCGCTCGCGGTGACCTCCGACGGGTCCGTCTGGGCCTGGGGTTCCAACAGCTACGGACAACTGGGGACGGGCAACTTCGCCTCCAGCAACGTGCCCGTGCGCCTCAACGCCAAGGATTCGACCGTGTCGGTGGCGGCGGGCGGCTACCACTCGCTCGCGGTGCGCTCCGACGGCACCATCCGGGCGTGGGGACAGAACACCTGGGGCGAGCTGGGCGACGACACCCGGACCGCCCGCACTTCCCCGGTCGCCGTGTCGGGCCTCTCCGGCGCCGTCTCCATCGCCGCGGGCTGGGGCTTCTCCCTGGGCGCGCTGGGAAACGGGACGCTGTGGGCCTGGGGCACCTCCGATGTGGGCCAGCGCGGTGACGGCACCTCCGGGACGCGCGTCACCCCGACGATGGTGTCGGGGCTCAGCGGCGTGTCGAAGGTGGCCACGGGCGCCGCGCACACCCTGGCGACGCGCTCGGATGGTTCCGTCTGGGCCTGGGGCGCGAACAACGTGGGCCAGCTTGGGCTTGGCCACCTGAGCAACCGCGCCGCGGCCACCCAGCTTCCAACCCTGGGCTTCGCGACGGGCGTGGCGGCGGGCGGCCTGCACTCGGTGGCGCTGCGCTCCGACGGCACCGTGTGGACCTGGGGAGGCAATGACACGGGGCAGTTGGGCAACGGCACCACCGTGGGCAACGCCCTTCCGGCGCAGGTGGCGGGCCTGGGCAGCATCATCGCGGTGGCGGCCGGCTACCGGCACACCCTCGCGCTGCGCGCCGACGGCACCGTCTGGGCCTGGGGCTACAACGCCCTGGGCGCGCTCGGCGACGGCACGAACGTGAACCGATGGAGCCCGGTGCAGGTGGTGGGTCTGTCCAGCGTCGTGTCCGTGGCGGCGGGACAGTCCCACAGCGTGGCGCTGCGCTCGGACGGCACCGTGTGGGCGTGGGGGATGAACTACAGCGGCCAGGTGGGCGACGGCAGCTTCACCCATCGCTCCGTGCCCGCGCTGGTGTCCGGGCTGTCCAGCGCCGTGTCCGTGGCGGCGGGCGGCGATTCGTCCTTCGCCATCCGCTCAGGCGGCACGCTCTGGGCGTGGGGAGAGAACGGCTACACCCAGCTGGGCGATGGCACCTTCACCAACCACTCCGTGCCCGCGCAGGTCCCTGGCTGGAGCGGAACGGGCGTCGTGGGGGCGGCGACGTACCACACCGTGGCCGCACGTTCGGACGGCACGCTCTGGGGCTGGGGCATCAACTTCGGTGGCTGCCTGGGCAATCCGGCCACCCTCGACAACTATGTCCCCACGCCGTCGCCCGTGGTGGGCCTGAGCGGGACCACCACCGTCGCCGTGGGAGAGGGGTTCACGCTGGGGCTGCGCTCGGATGGCACGCTCTGGGGCTTTGGCCTCAACTCCGACGGCCAGCTCGGCAGCGGCTACCCGGTCCACGCCTTCGTCCCCATCCGCTCCCTGCTGTACTGAGCAAGGCGTCGCCGGAGGTCCGCTGACGCGTCAGGGATTGCGCCTGATGCGTCAGCGGGGCGGTGGCGTGGGGGGCGCGCAAGCAGTTCCGCCCGGTTCGGGAGTGCGAGTCATTGGCGTGGCGGGTGCAGTGAGGTCCCAGCATCCGCCTGCTCGCGGATATCACCCCCATCCCAAGGAACGCCCATGACCACCCTGTACGACGATCTGTTCTTCCGCACCAACATGTGGGACGTCGGGCAGCTTCCGTCTCCCCCGGATGCCTACGAGTCGCCGGACATCATCCCCTCCGGCATCTACCCCACCAACAACCCGCAGGCCTACTTCTCCAGCAACTACAACCAGGACGTGGGCCAGAGCCTGGTGATTGACGGCCCCAACTACATCTACCTGCGCACCAAGAACCTGGCCAGCGGCGCGCAGAGCGGAAAGGTGTCGCTGTATTACACGCCGACCAGCCTGCTGCTCTATCCCAACAAGTGGCAGAACAACGCGCTGAAGACGAGCGATCAGCAGCTCCAGGTCTTCGTCCAGGCCACCCAGCCGGGCGACATCGCCGTGACGGACAATCCCTTCGTCTGGGAGCCGTCCGCCATCAGCGGCGACCACTACTGCCTCATCAGCCGGGTCTCCACGCCCAAGCACGACAACCCCATCCCCCAGGTGGGCAGCTACACCGACCTGACGGCCTTCATCCTCAACAACCCGGGCTTCGGCTGGCGCAACGTCAGCCTCACGAGCGCCAACAGCCCGACCTTCGACACGACCGTGGACTACACCCAGGGGACGGAGGCCGGAAGCATCACGTTCCAGCTCGAGTGCACCAACGTGCCCGGCGGCGCCAGCGTCGCCTTCTCCGCAGGGACCCCGGGCCCGGATCCGCTCATTGTGTTGGAGAAGACGACCGTGCCCCAGAACAACGGGAGCTGGAACACGTCCGTCACCTGCGACGTGCCCGCCAACTACCAGACGAACATCACCTATTCGTACTGGGCCAATGGCACCACGCCCCAGCCGGGCTTCAAGCTCCGGCTCAAGGCCCTGTCCTATGTCGACCAGAGCAGCCAGTTCTTCCACCTGCTCCGCACGCCCCAGCAACTCGGCGCGTCGCCGGAGCTGGCGCGGCGGATGAGCGCCCAGCGCGGCATCGTGCTCGGGTCGCACGTCACCATCGGTCGCTGAGACATCTCCCGCGCTGAGCAGGGCCCAGGCGGTCATCGGGACGGGTCGTGAGACCGTCACCGGTGGCCGCTTTTCTCGTGCCGTCGAGTCCAGCCGTGACATGACGAAGCGGCCACCAGGGGCGGGCGCGACGCCCACCCCCGATGGCCGCCCGGGGTCAAACCCTTGTCTTCGTTCCTAGTTCTTCGTCACGCTGGCTTCGCTCAACACCATGGACCAGTTGTCCATCAGGTCCACCTGCGACGTGCCCTGTCCCTGCGACTTGTACGTCAGCGACGCCTTCGTGTTCAGGTGGCTGGTCATGTAGATGAGCCGTTGCACCGCGGGCCCCGGCTGCGAGGGCTTGCCCTGGTCATCCAGCAGTGAGTCCCGGAAGCGCGCGTTGAGGTAGGACGGCGGGATGGTCTGGTAGTTCATCCGCACGCGGATGCTCTTCCACCCGCTCACCGCGGACAGCGGCACCTGGAAGGTGACGTGGTCCGTGCCCTTCGCTGGCGACGTGCTGAAGTCCGGGTCGCCGGAGACGCTGGTGTCCTTGGGTCCCAGCACGGTGCTGAGCGGCTCGGTGAGGCGCGCGAGCTGCTGGAGGTTCAGGCCGAGCAGCATCTCGTCCGGCTTGCGCTGAGACGGGGCAATCCACCCCTCCGGCAGCAGGCGGTTGTCCTTCACCTCCATGAACTGCTGGAGCTCCAGGCTGGTGAGACGGTTCATGTCGTCCACCGCGCGCAGCTCGTAGATCTGCGCCTGGTCCTGCCGGTTGATGACCTGATGGTTCGGCTGGAGCCCGGACGCATCGGCGGTGAACTCGCTCGCGAGCAGCGCGCTGTCATCCGGCTTGCAGACGCCCGAGCAGATGACGCCCAGCGCATTGGGCTGACCGGAGGCCCACAGCACCTTGCCGGAGGCGTCCGACACCTCGAACTGGAGGAATGCCCGGCGGAAGCCCGCGCCGCTGGGGAACTTGTGGCCCACGTTGCTGGTGACGGTGACGGGCACGGTCAACATGCCGTTGTCTTCCTTGAACGAGTCCACGGAGACCAGGACCGCGGGCTGCGTCGGGTCGAAGATGCCCTGGGAGGTGTTCACCGCCAGGTCCAGGATGGACTGCTCCGCGTTGAGCAGATTCTTCGCGAACGTGTAGTCGCGCTTGCCGTCCGTGAGCGGCGCCACCGAGCCATCCGGGAACTTCAGCGCGAGGAACACGTCGTCCACGCTCATCGCGCGGCCGGGCTGGAAGGCCAGACGCAGCGCGCTCGTCCCGGCGGGAATCCGGGTGGGCGCACCCGCCTGCACGGGGATCCAGCGCTGCTGGCTCGCCGGCACGTTGAGGGAGCCCGCCGTGTTCGTCCAGGCGCCCTGCCCTGCCCGCTGCTGCAACGCGAGCGTGCCGCACGGCGCGACGCCGTCGCAGTAGACCGTGGCGCCCCACTGGACCACCGCCGCGCCCGCCGCCTTGTCGATGAGGGCCTGGTACGCGGACACGTCCACGGTCAGCGCCGCGCCGCCGCCCAGTTGGAAGAACTGCGCGCCATGGCTGGGATTGATGGTCTGCTTGGACAGCCCCTGCTGCTGGGCCACCACCGTGACCGTCACCCCGGAGTCCGGCACCCAGCCGTCGGCCGTGAGGTCCGCCTTGGGACCGTCCTCCGCGCCCGGGTTGGTGACGAGGTTGGGCGTGCGCGCGAGGATCTCCGGGCTCTGGAGGTACGGCGGCACGCGCGAGTCCGGCTGCGCGTAGAAGTCCAGGCCCAGCACGTCCGGGAACTGCTGGAACATCTCATGGACGAACAGGTTGATGCCCAGCAGCGTGTGGCGGTTGTACTGCCGGGGCGGCAGCGTCTGGTTGTCGCGGTAGAAGGCCGCCAGGGCCCCGTTCTGCTGCGCCACCTTCACGTTGCCATCGAACGGCGAGTCCGGCTTGGTGATCTGCATGTGGCACGTCATGCAGGTGGACGTGGACTGGGCGTAGCCGCTGTTGAGCCACTCGAAGTAGGTCGTCTGCTCATACGCCAGCTCCACGCAGGGGTCGGTGAGGAAGTCACCGGTGCTGCTGAAGGTCGTCTGGTTCTGCGCGCAGCTCGCGGGGCGCTGGTAGACGCCCTTGGCTTCCGCCTCCGCGATGGGCATCGAGGGCCGGTAGTTCGTGGGCACCTTGGGCAGGATGACGACGTGGCATGAGCCACACACCATGGAGTCGCGCAGGTAGCTGTGTCCGCCCACCGTGGCGGCCGTCTCCAGGCTGAGCCCGGCGGCGGCCATGGGCTGCTTGTTCAGGTGCGTGTCCGGGCCCACGATGGTGCCCGGGCGCAGGTTCATGGACGACGTGAAGGGGAACGGCGGCGGCAGCACGGTCTCCGACGGCAGCTTGAGGCGGGCCGACACGTCGTCGCCGAAGATGGTGCCGCTCGTGGTGCCGTAGAAGGCCGTGTAGTCCGTGCCGTTCCAGGGTTGCCCGCTGGAGGGCGCCACGGAGTGGCACGCGCTGCACGACACGCCGTCGCGCCCCAGCGCGCCCAGCACCGCCCGCTCCGGATCCGCCTGGGAGTTGTCCGGCGTCGCGTAGAGCAGGTCGTGCGTGAAGGGCCGGTGCTCGCTCTGCGCCTGGCGCTGGCCCAGCGGCGAGTGGCAGCGGAGACAGAGGTTGTCCACCGTGGTGGGCTGGTGGGGCGACAGCTTCCGCGTGGTCTCCACCTGCGCGAGGAAGATGGGGTCGCGGCCCGCCAGGGCCTTCACCGAAGCGCTCCAGTCGCCGAACGGAGACCAGTTGGCCGCGAGCGGCAGGGGCGCGTTGGGATCCAGGAAGGACGGCGCCGTGTTGTCATTCCAGAACCGGTCCACCGCCGGCATCTGCCAGTAGGCCATGGTGGACAGGGCCTTGTAGGTGGGCGGCGCGTCGGAAGGCAGCGTGAGGTCGCCGCTGGCCAGCCAGTCCGCGTCATGGCAGGACTGGCACACCAGCGAGGAATTGAACCGCTGACTGCCCAGGTTCAAGCCATTGTGCGCGATGTCCAGGGTCCTGTTGGGCAGCGCGGCGAGTCCCCCCTTCGTCAGCGCCGGGAAGGTGACGCGGCCCTGCTTCGCGTAGAAGTCGAGGAACCGCTGGGCCTGGGCATCTCCCTCGTCCAGCGGCGAGGTCAGCTTGTTGCCATGGGGAAA
This sequence comes from Corallococcus sp. CA047B, assembly GCF_003612065.1. NCBI lineage: Bacteria > Pseudomonadati > Myxococcota > Myxococcia > Myxococcales > Myxococcaceae > Corallococcus > Corallococcus sp. CA047B. The sequence continues at coordinate 79,993 of NZ_RAWD01000003.1, read as the reverse complement.
GACGGGATAGGGCGTGGGCACCGTGCCCGGCGTGGGAACCGAGACGACGTTGACTGTGTTTGCGTCCTCGCGCGTGGGCGGAGGACGGGTGGAGTCGGAGACCTGGGAGTCCCCTCCTCGCTGTCCGACCAGGGCCACGGCCACGGTCAGGGCGCTCACGCCTCCCAGCGCGAGCAGGAGATTTCGCTGACGACTTGTCTTCATGGATTTATCCCGGTTGGGGTGAGCAAGAGGCGGCCGTCACGCGGCCAGGGCGCCGGAGGCCAGGGCCTCGCGCCGGTTGCGCCAGAAGGGGGCGTCGGGCCACCGCCGCTCCTCGCGGTAGTAGAAGTCCCGCGTCCGCAGGTGCTCCACGAAGCCCTGACGCACCCGGGCCGCATAGGCATCCAGGGCGTCCGGCACGCCCCGCAGGTGCTGCTCCAGCGCCTCGGCCGCCAGCAGGGCGGACCCGAGCGCCTTGGAGATGCCCTGCGACGACAGCGAATCAAAGGTACACGCGGCGTCCCCCACCGCCAGCCAGTGCCGCGCGTGGGGACGGTCCAGGAGCCCCACGGTGGCGGGCACCGCCCGCAGCGGTTCGCCGGTGAAGTCACACGCGTCCAGCCGCTCGCGGGTGGCGGTGGTGCGCCCAAGCAATGACAGCCAGGCTTCCGGGGCGCTCGGACGCACGCCGCGCAGGGACTCCCCATCCCCCATCAGCGCGACGACGACGCGGCCTCCGGGCAGCAGCGCGGAGTACCACCAGCCCTCCGGGCGGGCCTCCACCAGCGCCTGCGTGCTGAACGCCGCGCCCTCCCGCAGGCGGAAGTCGCCGTACAAAGCGAAGCAGCGATCCACCACCTGCCGCCGCGCCCCCTGCGACGTGGCGAAGTCCGCCTTCCAGCCGGTCGCGTCCACCACGAAGCGCGCCGACAGCGTGGAGGGGCCTTCCGCCGGATGCGACAGGTGCAGCCGGAAGCCCTCCTCGCCCAGGGCCTCGCATCCCACCAGCGTGGTGCCGACCTTCACGGTGCCGCCCCGCTCCACGACGTGGGCGCGAAGGCTCGCATCGAAGCGGGCGCGGTCCAGGTGCCAGGCCGAACCCCAGGGCGACATCAGCGTGTCGTGATAGCCCACGGTGGCGGAGCCCCACGAGGACGCCGTGCCGCGCGAGGGCAGGTGCCCGTCGCGCAGGAAGCCGCCCCACACCCCCAGCTTCGCCAGGGGCAGCCGTGCGTCCGGGGGCAGCGTCTCTCCGATGCGGGACGCGGCCTGGGGGGCGCGCTCCACCAGCGTGACGGACAGCCGTGCCTGGGCCCGCAGGGCGAGCGCCACGCCCGCGCCGGCCGGCCCTCCCCCGAGGACGGCGACGTCGCAGTGGGCGTCGCTCACGGCATGTCACCGTCCGGCAGCAGGCGCTCCACCTCCAGGTAGAGGGGGGCCGGATCATCCGAAGTGGAGCTGCCCTGGTCCGCGGGCTGCGCATCCTTCCGGGCGAGGATGAAGCCCAGGCCCTTCCACTTCGCGACCATCTCCTCGTCCTTGTCGAAGTTGATGTCGGACGGGCGCGTCCAGTAGCCCTGCTGCCACTCCCCGTCGCGGTCCAGGTAGTTCACCTCGTAGGGGCGCTGCGAGGGCCACCACCACAGGGACGTGTTCTGCACGACCTGGTTGGAGCACTCGTTGAAGTCCGCCTGCCAGGGCAGGGCCATGTACTTGGTCGCGTCCCCTGGCTCCAATCCCTGTCCATCGTGGGGGTTGGTGTTCCATTGCAGGCCGCTGCCGCCGGTCGCGCGGCGCTTGAAGCGGAACGGCTCCATGAAGAAGTTCGGGTCGCGGGCAATCCAGGTCATCTCGATGCCCGGGCAGAACGGCCCGCCCACGCAGTTCTCCAGCACGCCCCGGTCCAGGAGCTGACCCGGGGTGGGCGTGGCCGTGCTCGGCGTGTTGTCGAAGAGGCCCTTGCTGAACTGGCTCAGGAAGAAGTACTGCGTCCGCGTGAGGGTGAGGAAGGTGCGCGGGACGTCTTGCGTGAGGGGATTGTCACCCGCCATCTGCGGCATTCGCAGTGGGTAGTCATTGAAGGACTGCGGGTCGCGCACGTACTTCATGAAGTTGTGGGTGCTGGCCTCCGGCCGGGGAAGCCCTGCGTGCGCGTCGATGCCCTGGTCGTTGATGCGCGCGACCCAGCGGTAGTCGGAGGGGCGCTGGAGGATGGGCAGGATGTCCGCCTGGAAGTTCGGCTTGTACGCGTCGTTGAACGTGCCGCCCTTGCAGACGTCGGGCTCCAGGTCGCGCTGGGTGACGAAGGTGTCCCGCAGCGTGTCGTACAGCGTGACCATGTTGAGGAGCTGGGGCGCGTAGGCCGGCGGGGCCACCATCATCCACGCCGGAAACGGCACCTCCACACGCGTGCCCCCCTGCAGGATGACCGTCGCGGTGACGGGGCCGTCCGACGTGTCGTCCCACCAGAAGTTGTTGTTGGCGTAGGTGTCCAGCCGCGGCTGCATGTAGGCCTGGGCCTGCATGTAGTCGGCGGTCTGCTGGATGTCCGGCGCGCTGTTGGACGCGTGCGTCGCCAGCTCCGCCACCATGGCGGCCCGGAGCGCGGCCTGGGTCGGGTAGCACTGGTCCGCCACCGGCCGGAGCTGATCCAGGCGCACGCGCTGCGGGGCGGTGAGCGTCGCGTCGTCCTCCAGGAGGTTGTCAATCAACCCGTTGGACAGGTTCCACACCGCCGTCGTGCCGGAGCGGCCATGGCCTCCCACCGTGTAGAGATAGCCCTGGTCATCCGCGATGACGCTGCCCAACGTGGTGATGTCATTGTTGTCAGGGAGCAGGCCCGACGCCGGGAACGTCTGGGGATAGCCCTTGCCCTGGGGGTCGTCCTGGGAGAGCTCCGCGCGCGACGGGTGCTGGTTGCTGCCCCGGCACGCCACGGTGCGAGGCCCCGGGTCGATGATGAGCGCCTTGCGCCCGGCATCGTCCTTCGTGCGGGGATTGCGCAGCGCGTGCGAGGGCGCGTACGTGCCGTCCGCGCCCTGCTGCTGCTGGAACTCGTACCAGGCCGCCTTCTTGTTCGCGACGTGGACGGTCCACTCGATGTCCAGCACCCCGTCGACCCCGGGCTGGATGCGCTTTCCCGGCGCGGTGGGATGGTCGGGGTCGAACGTGTGGATCTGGAACCGGGCCGCCTGCCGGCGGATGCCACCGTGCGGGTCGCGGAAGCGGGTCACGTCCCCACCGGTCCGCTCCTGCGGCAGGCCCTTCGCCGTCTCGGGCCCCAGGTAGTAGTCCTCGCTGTCCCCGACGCGGGCCACCCCGACCGCCGGGTGGATCTTGTAGCTCATGCCCATTGCAGCGCTCCTCCGGTATTGGCGGGGAGTTCTGCAATTGGCGGGCCTTCCGGGAGAAGACTGGGCTTGAGGAAGTGCGAGGGCTTGCGATGCGTTCCCTTTCATTCCTGACACGTCAGCGATGGGCTGACAGGTCAGGCGCCCGTCGGTGACGTGTCAGCCTTTGGGCAGCCCCTTCTCCGCGCGGCGTGCGCGTGGGATGCGACTGGAGGTGGAACCCAGGGCCGGGGAGGGAGCGACCCGTGTCAACTTTCACCCAGTGTTCCTCCCTGTCCGGCTATCCTCGGAGGATGAGTACATATCGGCCGAAAGGGGATGGCGCGGAGGCGACGGTGACGCCGGCGCAGAAGCGAGCGCGTCTGGCCGAGCTGCTGCGCAAGGCGGCCCGCACCACCGTCCAGGCCCCCGTGTCCTTCAGTCAGGAGCGGATGTGGTTCCAGGACCGACTGAGTCCGGGCAGCGCCGCCTTCAACATCCCTGTCCGCGTGCGCTTCTCCGGCGCGCTGGACGCGGCCGTCCTCCGTGCCAGCCTCCAGGAGCTGGTGCGGCGTCATGCGCCCCTGCGCACCACCTTCATCGAGCAGGACGGTCGCCCCCTCCAGCGCATCGCTCCAGACCTGGACCTGGCGCTGACGGTCGTGGACCTCCAGGGGTTCCCCGCCGAGGAGCGGGAGGCCGAGGCCCTGCGCCAGCTCACGGAACAAGCGCGCCAGCCCTTCGACCTGGAGAAGGGGCCGCTGCTGCGCGCCCTCCTGTACCGGCTGGAGCCGCTCGAACACCTGCTGCTGCTCAAGCTGCACCACATCATCACGGACGGCTGGTCCATGGGGGTGCTGGTGCGCGAGCTGGGGGCGCTGTACCCGGCACTGGCCTCGGGCCAGCCTTCGCCGCTGCCTCCCCTGCCCATGCAGTACGCCGACTTCGCCGCCTGGCAGCGTGAGTCCCTTCAGGGCGAGGTGCTGGACTCCCACCTGCGCTGGTGGCGGGAGCGGTTGGATCCGGACGCCCTCCTGGAGCTGCCCACCGACCGGCCCCGCCCCGCGGTCCTCTCCGGGCGCGGTGCGCGCATCAACGAAGTGCTGCCCCTCGCGCTCATCGAGGCGCTCAAGGTGCTGGCCCGCGCGGAAAACACCACCCTCTTCGGCGTGCTGCTGGCGGGCTTCCAGGTGCTGCTCTCCCGCTACACGGGACAGGAGGACGTGGTGGTGGGCACCTCCGTGGCCGGCCGTGGCCGCGCGGAGCTGGAGGGCCTCATCGGGCTCTTCACCAACTACCTCGCGCTGCGCACGGACCTGTCCGGGCAGCCCTCGTTTCGCGCGCTGCTCGGCCGGGTGCGGGAGACGACGCTGGAGGCCTACGCGCACCAGGACGTGCCCTTCGAGAAGCTGGTGGATGCGCTCAAGCCCGAGCGCCTGTTGAGCGTCAATCCCCTCTTCCAGGTGGCGCTGACGCTGCAGAACGCGCCCCTGCCGCCCTTGAGATTGCCGGGGCTCGTGCTGGACGCGCAGCCGGTGGACAACCGCACCAGCAAGACGGACCTGTCGCTGCTCGCACAAGAGCTGCCGCAGGGCCTGCGCCTCACCGCCGAATACAACACGGACCTCTTCGACTCCGGCTCCATCCAGCGACTGCTGGGGCACCTGCGCACCCTGCTGGAGGGCGCGGCCGCGGCTCCGGACCGGCGCATCTCCGAGCTGCCGCTCATGGACGCGGACGAGCGGCGACGGGTCCAGCGGGAGTGGACCGGGAGCGCCGCGCCCTTCCCCGACGCCACCTGCCTGCACGCGCTCTTCGAAGCGCAGGCGCGGCGGACGCCCGAGGCACCGGCCGTCCAGTTCCGGGGGCAATCGCTCACGTACGCGCAACTGGATGCCCGCGCCAACCAGCTCGCGCACGCGCTGCGCCGCCGGGGCGTGGGGCCCGAGGTGTGCGTGGCCCTGAGCGTGGAGCGCTCCCTGGAGGTGGCCGTGGGGCTGCTTGGCATCCTCAAGGCGGGCGGCGCCTGGGTGCCCGTGGATCCGCTGCTGCCGCGTGAGCGACTGGCCTTCATGTTGGAGGACAGCGGCGCGAGCGTGCTGGTGACGCAGGCTCCGCTCCTGGAGCGCTTCGCGGAGGCGCACCGTGCGCGGGCCCTGTGTCTGGATTCGGAGCGGGATGCGCTCACGGGTGAAAGTCCCGAGCCATTGGACTCCGGTGTGGGTCCCCGAAACCTTGCCTACGTCCTCTACACGTCCGGCAGCACGGGCACGCCCAAGGGGACCGCCATCGAGCACCGTGGTGTCTGCAACCTCGTCACCCATGAGGCTTCGGCGTACGGCATCGGGCCTGGCAGTCGCGTCCTGCAGTTCGCCAGCCTGTCCTTCGACCTGTCCGTGGAGGAGATCTTCACCACCCTGTGCAGCGGGGCCACGCTGGTGCTGGCGCCGCTGGAGGACCTGATGCCCGGTGAGCCGCTGCGCACGCTGCTGCGTGACGAGGCGCTCACCGTCATCAGCCTCACGCCCGCGACGCTCGCGGCCACGCCGGCGGAGGGACTCCCAGCGCTGCGGACGGTGATTTCAGGAGGAGAGGCGCTGCCCTCGGAGGTGGTGTCGCGGTGGGCTCCGGGCCGGGTGTTCCTCAACACGTACGGCCCCACGGAAGCCACCGTCATGGCCACGCTGACCGGGTGCGTGGCGGACGGGCGCGTGCCTTCCATCGGCCGGCCGCTGGCCAACGTGCGCGCGTACGTGCTGGACGCGCGGGGTGAGCCCGTGCCCGTGGGCGTCAGGGGCGAGCTGCACCTGGGCGGAGTGGGCGTGGCGCGCGGCTACGCGGGGAGGCCGTCGCTGACGGCGGGGCGCTTCGTGCCGGATGCCTTCTCCGGAGAGATGGGAGCGCGGCTGTACCGCACCGGCGACGTGGTGCGCTGGCGCGAGGACGGCACGCTGGAGTTCATCGGCCGCGCGGATGCGCAGGTGAAGGTGCGCGGCTTTCGTATCGAGTTGGGTGAGGTGGAGGCCGCGCTGGGGAAGCTGCCGTGGGTCCGGGAAGCGGTGGTGGTGGCGCGCGAGGATGGGCCCGGCGGCAAGCGGCTGGTGGGCTATGCCGTGCCTCGCGACAGCGTGGCCACCGATGGCAACGCCCTGCGCGCGGCCCTCAAGGACGTCCTGCCTGAGTACATGGTGCCCTCGGCCGTCGTGGTGCTGACCGCGCTGCCGCTCACGCCCAACGGCAAGGTGGACCGCAAGGCGCTGCCCGCGCCAGACCTCGCGGGCAGTGGCACGCGGGAGTACGTCGCGCCGCGCACGCCCACCGAGCAGCGGCTGGCCGGGCTGTGGCAGGAGTTGCTTGGCGTCACACGCGTCGGAGCCCAAGACCACTTCTTCGACCTGGGAGGCCATTCGCTGCTCGCCACGCAGGCGCTCAGCCGCATCCGACAGGCCTTCGCGGTGGAGCTGCCCCTGCGGCGCCTGTTCGAGTCACCCACCCTTGAGGCCGTGGCCCGCCTCATCGATGAGGCTCTCGCGGGAAGGACTCAACCGGCACCGGCAGCGAGCAAGAAGCACGAGGCCCGCGTGAGGCCCGTGCCGACCGTTCCCCTGGAAGACGTGGCGCGCGAATTGGAAGCCCCCGCTGGTAGCGCACCACTCGGTGACGCCAGCGCGGCCTTCACATCCGAGCAGCGCCAGCGGGTGCTGGTGGAGTGGAACGCCACCGCTTCCGACTTCCCACGGGACTCCACCCTGCCGGAGATCTTCGCGCGCGTGGCGGCCCGCTTCCCGGAGAAGGTCGCCGTCGAGTCCGGCGAGGCGAAGCTCACCTACCGGCAGTTGGACGCGAGCGCCAACCGACTCGCGTGGCACCTGCGCTCGCTGGGCGTGGGCACCGACTCCCGCGTGGCACTCGCGCTCGAACGCTCCCTGGAGCTCATCGTCGCGGTGGTGGCCATCCTCAAGGCGGGCGGGGCCTATGTGCCTTTGGATCCGGCCTACCCGCGCGAGCGCCTGGCCGCCATGGTGGAGGATTCGAGCCCTCACGTCCTGGTGACTTCGCGCGCGTTGCTGCCGAGCCTTCCCCGCGAGGGACTGCTCCCCGTGGTGCTGGACGAGCTGGCGTTGGAGTCATTCCCAGCGCACGCGCCCCCACCGGCGGCCCTGCCCGACAGCCTCGCGTATATCGACTTCACCTCGGGCTCCACCGGCAGGCCCAAGGGCGTCGGCACGCCTCACATCGCCGTGCTGCGCACCCTCTTCGGCGTGGACTACGCCCGCTTCGGGCCGGAGGAGACGCTGCTGCTCATGGCGCCCCTGGCCTTCGACGCCTCCACCCTGGAGGTCTGGGGCGCGCTGCTGCATGGCGCGAAGCTGGCCGTCTTCCCCGCGCACCCGCCTTCGGATCCGCACGAACTGGAGCAGGTGCTGGTGCGCCACGGCGTGACGACGCTGTGGCTCACCGCGGGGCTCTTCACCCAGGTGGTGGAGGCACACCTGCCCGCGCTGCGCTCACTGCGACAGGTGCTCACGGGCGGTGACGTCATCTCCGCGCCACACGTGCGCCGGGTGCTGGAGCACCTTCGCCTTCCCGTCACCGCCGGCTATGGCCCCACGGAGACCACGGTCTTCGCCACCAGCCACCGCTTCACGGAGGCGTCACAGGTGGGAGCCTCCGTCCCCCTGGGCCGCCCGCTGGGCAACACGCAGGTGTACGTGCTGGATGCATCCGGACAGCCCGTGCCTCCAGGTGTCACTGGCGAGCTGCACGTCGGTGGCGAGGGCCTGGCGCGCGGCTACGTCGGTCAGCCCGGTCCCACCGCGGAGCGCTTCCTGCCCGACCCCTTCTCCGCCGTGCCGGGGGCCCGCCTCTACCGCACCGGCGACCTTGCCCGCTGGCGCGAGGACGGGGTGCTGGAGTTCCTCGGTCGCGCCGACGCGCAGGTGAAGGTGCGCGGCTACCGCATCGAGCTGGCCGAAGTCGAAGCCGCGCTGCGCGCCTGCCCCGACGTCCGCGACGCCGTCGTGGTGGCGCGCGAGGATGTCCCCGGAGACAAGCGACTCGTCGCCTACGTCGTGGGCCCGGAGTCGCTGGAGGCCGCAGCGGTGCGCGCGTTCCTCCAGCAACGACTGCCCGACTACATGGTGCCCTCCGCCGTGGGACGGCTGGACGCGCTGCCACTGACGCCCAACGGCAAGGTGGACCGCAAGGCGCTGCCCGCGCCTTCCACGTTCCAGGCACGCGCCCGGACGCGCACGCCGAGCACGGACACCGAGCGGCTGCTCGCCACGCTCTGGGAAGAGGTCCTCCAGACGGGCACCGTCGGCGCGGAGGACAACTTCTTCGAGCTGGGCGGCCACTCGCTGAGCGCCACGCGGATCCTCTCGCGCATCCGGCGCGCGTTCCCGTTCCAGGTGGAGCTGTCCATCGCGGACATCTTCGCGGCCCCCACGGTAGAGGCCCTCGCCCGCCGACTGGACATCCAGGCCCCGGCGCGACCCACGCTGACGGTGCCGCCCCTCCAGCCCGCGCCGCGCGACGGGAGCCTGCCCCTGTCCTTCGCGCAGCAGCGGCTGTGGTTCTTCGCGAAGCTGGAGCCTGACAGCACCGCGTACAACCTGCCCTTCGTCATGCGCCTGGAGGGCGTGCTCGACGTGCCGGCGTTCTCACGCGGCCTGCGCGACCTGCTCCAACGCCACGAGTCCCTGCGCACCACCTTCCGTGAGGAGGCGTCCGGTCCCGTCCAGATCATCGCCCCCACACCACCACTGCCCGCGGGATGGATGGACCTGGGCTCCGTGCCCGACGCCGAGCGCGAGCTTCAAGCCCTCATCGACGAGGAAGCACGGCAGGTCTTCGACCTGGAGGCCGGTCCGCTCTGGCGCGTCCTCCTGGTGCGACTGGACGCGCGGCACCACGTGCTGCTGCTGACCCTGCACCATGTCATCTCCGACGCCTGGTCCATGGGGGTGTTCCTCGAGGAGCTGACCACGCTGTATGCGGCCCACACGGAAGGACGGGTCCCCCTACTGAAGCCACTGCCGGTGCAGTACGCGGACTTCGCCGTCTGGCAACGCGGCTGGCTGCGCGACGAGGCGCTGGCGCCCCAACTGGACTGGTGGCGCACGCAACTCCACGGCGCACCCAAGGCACTGGAGCTGCCCACGGATTCCCCCCGGCCTCCGGTGCGGACCTTCCGTGGCGCGGTGGTGACCTTCCAGTTCCCTCGCGACCTGTCGGACGCGATGCATGCCCTCTGCCGACGTGAGGGCGTCACTCCCTCCATGGTGGTGCTGGCCGCCTTCCAGGTGCTGCTCTCCCGCTACAGCGGCCAGGAGGACCTCTCCGTCGGCGCGCCCATCGCCGGTCGCCAACACGCGGAGCTGGAGGGACTCATCGGCTTCTTCGTCAACACGCTGGTGCTGCGCACGAAGCTGGAGGGCGACCCCTGCTTCCGGAAGCTGCTCGGCCGCGTGCGCGACGTGGCCCTGGGTGCGTATGCGCATCAGGACGTGCCCTTCGAGAAGCTGGTGGAGGCGCTCCGTCCCGAGCGCGACCCGCGCCGCGCGCCGCTCTTCCAGGTGATGCTCGCGTACCAGAACGCGCCCATGCCGGAGACGATGGGCACGGGACTGCGCCTCCACCCGCTCGAACCCCGGGGCGGCACGGCGAAGTTCGACCTGACGCTCGCGCTGAATGACACAGCCGAAGGACTGAAGGGCCTGCTGGAGTACGACTCCGACCTCTTCGACGTTGCGACCGCGCGCCGCATGGTGGCCCACCTGCGCACGCTGCTGGAGGGCGCCCTCCGTGAGCCGGAGCGCCGGCTCTCCGCGCTGCCCATGCTCACGCCCGAGGAGCGCGACCTCCTGCTCCACGCCTGGAACCCACCTGACTCCGCCACGGCGGAGGACGCCGGGCTGCACCGGCTTCTGCAAGCGCAGGCACGTCTCCATCCGGACACGGTCGCCGTGGAGCACGAGGGCCAGACCCTGACCTGGGCTGAAGCGCACCGACGGGCCCGCGAGGTGCTTCGGAGCCTGCGCGTTCGCGGAGTGGTGGCACTGCCTCCCCCGCCGCCCCTGGTGCCCATCCCGCGCACGGGTCCGTTGCCCCTCTCCTTCGCGCAGCAGCGGCTGTGGTTCATCGACCAATTGGAGCCGGGCAGCTCCGCCTACAACCTCTTCCTGCCCCTGCGCGTGCAGGGCGCACTGGACGTGGCCGCCCTGGAGAAGGGCTTCACCGCGCTCGTCGCGCGCCACGAATCACTGCGCACCGTCTTCGTCTCGCGGGACGGTGAGCCCGTGCAGGTCATCCTCCCCGCGAAGCCCTTCTCCCTGGAGCAGGTGGACCTGGGTGATTTGGCTCCGGACGTCGCCCACGGAGTCCTGGAGCAGAAGCTGCGTGAAGAAGCACAGCGCCCCTTCGACCTGGAGCGCGGGCCGCTCCTCCGCGTCTCGCTGCTGCGGCTGGGCGAGGACGCATGCGTGCTGTCGCTGAACATGCACCACATCGTCTCCGACGGGTGGTCCATGGGCGTGCTCGTGCGGGAGCTGACCGCGATGTATGGCGCCTACGCTGCGGGCCAGGAGCCCCGGCTGCCGCCCCTCTCCCTCCAGTACGCGGACTTCGCGGTCTGGCAGCGCGAGTGGTTGAAGGACGAGGTCCTGGAGCATCAGGTGTCCTGGTGGCGTCGGCAGCTCGCCGGAGCGCCGCCCCTGCTGGAGCTGCCCACCGACAAGCCTCGCCCGCGCATCCAATCCCACCGGGGAGCCCAGGTTCCCGTCCGGCTGCCGGCGGAACTCGCCAAGGCCCTCCTGGAGCTGTGTCAGCGCGAGGGCGGCACGATCTTCATGGGGCTGGTGGCTGCCTTCCAGGTGCTGCTCTCCCGCTACAGCGGCCAGGAGGACATCCCCCTCGGCTCCCCCATCGCCGGCCGCACGCATGCGGACACGGAGGGCCTCATCGGCTTCTTCGTCAACACGCTGGTGCTGCGCACGCACGTGGCTCCGACGCTCACCTTCCGCGAGCTGCTGGGCCGCGTGCGCGCCACCACGCTCGCCGCCTACGAACACCAGGACGCTCCCTTCGAGAAGCTGGTGGAGGCATTGCAACCGCCGCGCAGCCAGGGCCACTCGCCCCTCTTCCAGGTCCTCCTCTCCCTACAGAACACGCCGACGGGCGCCCAGACGCTGTCCAGTGCTTCAGGCCACGCCACACCCCCGCGACTCCTGCCCCTGGAGCACGACTTCCAGACGACGAAGTTCGACCTCGACCTGTCCCTCACGCAGACGCCCCAGGGCCTGCACGGGATGCTGAGCTACCGCACGGACCTGTTCGAATCCTCCACCGTCGTCCGGATGGTGGAACACCTGCGCACGCTCCTGGAGGCCGCGGTGTCCCGCCCGGAGACGCGCGTGGGCGAACTGCCCCTGCTGACCACGGGGGAGCGGGAGCAGGTGCTGCACGGGTGGAATGACACGCACCGCGAGCAACCCTGGGACGGAGCCCTGCACGAGCGCTTTGAATCCCAGGCCGCACGGACTCCGGACGCGCTCGCCGTCGTCGATGACGCCACGTCCCTCTCCTTCGACGTCCTCAACCGGCGGGCCAACCAGCTCGCGCACTGGCTGCGCAGACGCGGCGTGGGACCCGAAGCGCGCGTCGCCCTGTGCATGGAGCGCGGGGTGGACATGGTCGTGGCGGTGCTCGGCATCCTCAAGGCCGGAGGTGCCTACGTTCCCCTGGATCCGGCCCACCCGCGCGAACGCCTGGCCTTCATGCTCCAGGACTGCGGCGCACGCCTCGTCGTCACCCAGCGCCACCTGGTGGACACGCTCTCCGGGGCCACGGTGGAGACCGTGTGTCTGGAGGATCCGAGCATGGACGAACAGCCCGGGACCAACCCGTCCCGCGGCTCCGAGCCCGAACACCTCGCCTACGTCATCTACACGTCGGGCAGCACGGGCCGTCCGAAGGGCGTCCTGGTGCAGCACGGCTCGGTGATGAACCTGCGCGCGGCACTGGCCTCCGCCGTCTTCGCCGGCACGGAAGGAGCCCTGCGCGTCAGCCTCAATGCGCCCCTGTCTTTCGACGCGTCGGTGCAGCAACTCGTCCAGGTGGCGGACGGTCACACGCTCTACGTGGTGCCCAGGGCCGCGCGCGAGGACGCGGCGTTGCTGAAGGCCTGGGTGGAGCGGCACCGCGTGGACGTGCTGGATTGCGCTCCGTCACATCTGAGATTGCTCCTGGAGGAGGGACTTGGAGACTCCCGGCCCCTGCGCGTGCTGGTGGGCGGCGAGGCGGTGGACGAAGTGCTGTGGTCGAAGCTGTCCACGCACCCCTGCATCTCCGCCTTCAATGTCTACGGTCCTACGGAGTGCACGGTGGACTCGACGGTTCGCGCGGTGCATGGGGCCGGAGGTCCACCCACGCTGGGCGGCCCATTGAGCAACATCCAGGTGTACGTGCTCGACGCGCGGATGCAGCCGGTCCCCACGGGTGTCCCTGGCGAGCTGTTCATCGGAGGCAGGGGCGTGGCGCGCGGCTACCTCCAGCGACCCGAACTCACCGCCGACAAGTTCGTGCCGGATGTCTTCTCCGGAGCGTCGGGAGCGCGGCTCTACCGCACGGGCGACACGGCGCGCTGGCGGGCCCACGGTGAGCTGGAGTACCTGGGCCGCGTCGACTTCCAGGTGAAGTTGCGCGGCTTCCGCATCGAGCTGGGAGAAATCGAGTCCACGCTGGAGGCGGCGCCCGGAGTCCGCCGCGCGGTGGTGCTGGCGCGCGAGGACGTGCCCGGCGATCAGCGCCTCGTCGCCTACGTCGTGGCCCCGGAGCCCATCGACACCGCGGTCCTTCGCGCGCACCTGAGAACGAGGCTGCCGGAGTACATGGTGCCGTCCACCTTCGTGCGACTGGAGGCACTGCCCCTCACCCCTCACGGCAAGGTGGACCGCAAGGCCCTGCCCGTGCCCGGATCCGCCGCGTTGTCCGACGCCTACGTCGCCCCGAGCACGCCCCTGGAGGAGCAACTGGCGCGGTCCTTCGCCCAGGTGCTGCGCGTGCCTCGCGTCAGCATCACCGACAGCTTCTTCGACCTCGGGGGCCACTCGCTGCTGGCCCTGCGGTTGATGGCCGCCATCCGCGAGCACACCGGCCGGTCCCTTCCCGTCTCCGCCCTCTTCCAGCACTCCACCGTGGAGCACCTGGCACGACTGCTGGCGCGACAGGACGTCTCCCAGGGCACGCCCAACCTCATGCGCCTGGATGCAGGCAACGCGCACCTGCGCCCCCTCTTCCTCGTCCATGGCGGTGGCGGCGGCGTCCTGGGCTACACCGAGCTGGTCCGACAGCTTGGAAGCCACCGGCCCGTCCACGGTCTGTATGCATCCGGCCTGGAGGGAGGAGCGCTGCCTGCGTCTTCCGTCGAGGCCCTGGCCCGCGACTACCTCGCCCAGCTTCGCACCGTGCAGCCACGGGGGCCGTACCTGCTGGGAGGCTGGTCCTTCGGAGGACTCGTGGCCCTGGAGATGGCGCGCCAGCTCCAGGCCGTGGGCGAGCCGGTGGAGATGTTGGCCCTGCTGGACTCCACGGTGCCCACGCCGAAGCCCCGGCCCGCGCCCGATACGCTCAGCCTCCTGGGCCTCTTCGCCCGGACGCTGGGCCTGCCATGGCAGGAGTTGGACCTGGACCTGGAGCGGCTGCGACGGCTGGAGGGTCGGGAGCAACTGGCCTATGTGCTGGAGCAGGCCCGGAGCGCTCCGACGGGCGACCTCGGACTGGACCTGGATGGCGCGGAGCGACTCCTCACCCTCTACCAGCGGCTCCACGACGCCCAGCGAGCCTACGTACCGGACGGAGGCTATGCGGGGCCCACGCTGCTCTTCCGGGCCGCCACTTCCGATGCGTCGGATTGGAGCGCGTGGCTCACGGGCAGGGTCACCGTGCACGAGGTGCAGGGAGACCACTACACGCTGCTGAATGCGCCCCACGTCACGACCGTGGCGGAGCGGCTCCTCCACCACCTGCGCGAGGCTTCTTGAGCAAGGAATGCGGGCCCGCCCGCATCCTCACGCATCCGCGTCGAAGTCGATTCCCAGTGCCTCGCTCGCGAAGCGAGACATGCGTTCAATCAGCTTCCGGTTGTCATCCAGGACGCTCCGGCCGGCGAGGTTCGTCATGGACTCCAGCCGTTCGGTGCAGCGCAGGTCCATGCAGAGGTTCACGCCCACCCGGCGCTTCGAATCGACATCCGTGGTGAGCAGGCCAATCTCCGCGGTGGAGGTCCGGCACCAGTCACACACCTGGGGCACCTGGGACTTGTCCCCCTGCTGGTCGCGGCGGAAGGCGATGCCGGTGGGCCGTTTGCCGCCGGGCGCGGTGAACACCAGGAAGACGCGCACCCCGTAGGGATCCACCCACGCGAAGTAGTCCCGGACGAAGAGGGGGAAGCCAGTGCCCCTGGGCGGCTCGACGTACTTGCGATCCCGTGAACGGAACGCTCGCAGAAACTCTTTCTCGGTCTCGATGCGGAACATAAAGGTCTGCCCAGACTACAGCGCCTCAAGAGCCTCTTGAAGCGCGAGAGTGCCCGGGCGGGTTCCAGGCAGCCTCCCCATCAGGTCTGTTGCCCCTGACGGTTCTTCATACCGCTGGCGGCGGTGCCATCGCGACCCATGCGAGCGTGGTGGAGGGAGCGGATAGGCTTTGCCGACAGCCCGGGAGCGACAGCCATGGTCAACCAGCAAGTCTTCATCAAGTTGCATGGAGGGTGGATCACCACTGCGTCCAAGATGCGGTGCGACGGTGGCGCCCAGAGCGTCAAGTGGAACAACACGCTTCACCACGGCGAGCAGAACGCGACGCTGCACCACATGATCCCCTGGGAGGCGCTGGGGCGGGTGCTGGCGATCGGGGTCAACAGCGTGAGCACCGGCGGTTCGGATGACGTCCTGACGGAGATCCTGAACGTCAGCCAGAAGCCGGCGCTGCGAGCCAACCTCGTGCGCCTCAAGGGGGCGCTGACGGGGCTTGCCGCCGCGCCGGCGGGCTCCGCGCCGAACAAGGCCAAGAAGATCACGGTCTCCGTGAGCGACGGGTTCGAGTCCTCGAACGACGCCATCGCCCCGGCCTCCGGCGCGGAGGACGTGGTCAACCTGGTGCACCACTGGTGCTGGATGCCGGGCAACCTGTTCACCGGCTCCTCCAACCGCGGCGACGACCCCGGCTACTGGGGCTTCGACTTCCCGCCAGCCGACGCCTATCGCATGGACCAGCGGCGGGTCGTCGGCCTGTTCGAGGGAAACGGCCTCTCGGACGCCGACGTGGTGAGCAAGGCCGATTTCACCCTTCGCTATCAGGCGCTCTATGCCTTCTGGCGGCTCATCAACACCTCCACCGACGACGAGCTGAAGGGCAGCCAACGCGGCGCGCTGCTCGGCGCGTTGAGGGGGCTCGCCGCCTACGAGCTGTGGCGGCCGCTCCGGCTGATCGTGGCCAAGAGCGCGCAGTTCCAGTTCCGCAATGGGAGTCCGTTCAAGCTCAGGCCGGCCGCCATCGACGCCGACATGAAGGAGGAGCAGAAGGTCCACCGCGCCATCCAGGCGGTGAAGAACAACCACGCCCAGTGGTCGAAGACGAACCGCAACAACCCCTATGTGAAGGCCGCCACCAAGGACGTGTCCGTGGAGGAGTAGGCCCGCGGGGCCGCACGGCGCCCTCGCGCGCACCCTGCCCCGGGGCATAGGCTTTGCCCGTGGCCGCGAGTCCCCCCCTGCTGGATGACATGCTCCTCTTCACGGAGGTGGTGACGACGGGCGGCATCACGTCCGCGGCGGAGCGCCTGGGCCTGCGCAAGTCGACGGTGAGCCGCCGGCTGGCCGCCATGGAGGAGCGCCTGGGCCTCCGGCTGCTCGAGCGCAACACGCGGCGGCTGCGGCTCACCGAGGCGGGCCGTGAGTACCACACGCACTGCGCGCGGCTCGTCGCCGAGGCCCGTGAGGTGAACGCCGCCCTGAGCCAGTCACGCGGCACGCCCCAGGGCACGCTGCGCATCGCGACCCTGTCCCTGCTGGGCGAGCTGCTCACGCCCGTCATCGCCGAGCTCCTCCTGCGCCAGCCCCGGCTGCGCGTGGAGGTGTCGCTGGCGCAGACGCACGTGGACCTCGTCGCGGAGGAGTACGACCTGGCGCTGCGCACCGGGCCGCTCGCGGACTCCTCGCTGGTGGCACGCAAGCTGGGGCGGGTGCGCACGGGCTGCTACGCGAGCCCCGCCTATCTCAGCCGCCACGGCACGCCGCAGTCGCCCGAAGCGCTGCGCGCGCACGAATGCGTCCTCCTTGCCGAGCCCGGCACCGACGAGGTGTGGTTCTTCGGCGAGGGCCGCAGCGCACGCACGGTACCGGTGACAGGTCGCCTGCGCGTGCCGAGCGTGCGCGCGGGCCAGGCGGCGGCGCGCGCGGGGCTGGGCGTCGTGCGACTGCCGGCCTCGCTCGTGGCGGACGACGTGCGCGCGGGACTGCTCGTCCCCGTGCTCGTGTCCGACACGCCCCCGGGCCTCCCCATCTTCGCCGTCTACCCGAGCAGCAAACAGCTTCCCTTCAAGGTGCGCGCCTTCCTGGACCTGCTGTCCGAGCGCGGCGCGGTCCTCCCGTGGGAGGAGGGCTAGAGGGCTCCTGGCGGAACAATGCGTTTCGCGCGGGCCACTCGTCCCCGTGGGTGCCCGCGATTACATCCTGCCCTGAGCCGAGGCGCGGGCCCGTGAGCGCGCCCTTCACTGGAGGATGGAACATGGCTGGGAACGTCATCGAGCTGGGAGACGCGGAGTTCAAGCGCGAGGTGCTGGAGTCGTCGGAGCCGGTGCTGGTGGACTTCACGGCCACGTGGTGCCCGCCGTGCCGCGTCATCGCGCCGGTCATCGAGTCGCTGGCGTCCGAGTACAAGGGCCGGATGAAGATGGCCAAGCTCAACGTCGATGATCACCCGGTGACGCCGGAGCAGTACGGCATCCGCGCCATGCCCACGCTGCTGTTCTTCAAGGACGGCAAGGTGGTGAAACAGATTGTCGGCGCGGTCGCGAAGGCGAAGCTCGACGAGGCCGTGCGTCAGGTCCTCTGAGGGCCCTCCTGACTCAACCCTTCTGGTTCTTGCCCGTCCGGAGGTACGGTGTCCTACTGCGCCGCGCGATAGGAGCTCGCACCATGGCGATGCTGGACGTCCATTACACCTGGATTGGCCCCCCCACCCTCGACGCCCGCGACACCGGCGGCCCCAAGGCCCTGATGAGGGCTCGCAGCGACGCCCAGGGCTCCGGCTTCGTCATCACCTTCTGGTGCCTCGATGCGCATGTGTGGACCTACCGCAACCACTTCAAGGGCTCGAACTTCCAGGTCCTCAACGGCGAGAAGCTCCGGGTGCGCGGCATCGAGTCCTACCTGAAGAACAGCGTCGGCGAGCATCGCGGCTCCCGGAGCGCGCCGTTGATGGCGGGCATCAACTGGGTGTGGTCCAGCTTCAGTTGGGACATCGACATGGTGGTCAAACACATCATGGAGACCTCCATCGGAGCGCGCGCGAACTCGCCCACGCGGATCCGGGAGATCGTCAATGCCAAGAATGTGTGGTCGCTGTACGTGCTGTACAAGCTGGGCGGCTACGCGATGGATACCGGCGTCGGTCCGGGCATCGACGGCTCGGTGAGCCTGCGCTCCTATCCGACCTTCAAGGCGCCCGCGGCTGGACCGGGGCCCATCATCGATGCGGTGATGGTCGCGCACGCGAGGGCCCCTCACAAATATCTCAGCGACCGCTGCTCGACCATGACCACGGGGGTGGCGGCCCACTTCGATGTCCACCGCGATCAGGAAGCGCCCCACGTGGATGTCTGGACCCTGTACAGCCCGGAGGGAAATCCCAGGGTGAAGCGGGCGCTCGAGTGGTACAGCCGGTTCTGGTACGTCCTGGAGACGATCAGGACGACCCAGTCCGTGGACCTCTACAAGGACCGGTGTCGCTTCGGCATCATCTCCGCTGTCATGACCGGCGCCTCGCACCATGATGATGGGCGCTGCCGCGATACGGACAGGGCGTGCCTGTGGCCCGCCGCGCTCGAAGGCGTCAACGCCGGCATCCCGGAGCTGAGGCTCAAGAAGACGTATTACGGCTCGCACCGCTGATACATCGGACCGCGCGGCCGGGGGGACTTGGGCTTCCTGACGGCGGCTGCTAAAGCCTCCGGGATGGCGCCGGCCGGAGGATTCTTGCTGCCCCCCCTCGTCCACCCGCTCGTCGAGCGACGCGCGACCGAACTTCCCTCCCATGTCGCGGTGAAACATGGGGGCGAGTCCCTCACCTACGCCGCGCTCAATCAGCAGGCGAACAGACTGGCGCATGCGCTGCTCGCCAGGGGGGCCGGTCCTGACTCCGTCATCGGCATCTGCCTGCCACGAAGCGCGCGGCTCGTGGTGTCCATCCTGGCGGTGCTCAAGACGGGGGCCGCGTGGCTCCCGCTGGACCCTTCCACCCCACCCGAGCGCCTGCGCCACATGGCGGCGTCCGCCGGGGCGATGGCTGTCATTGGAGAAGGACCGGCCGTGGAGCGGCTCGCGGGGGCAGGGCTCCAGGTCCTCGCGCCCTCGGGACGCGAACTCGCGTCGTTCCCGGAGGTGAACCCTGATGCCCACGTTCTGCCGGACCACCTCGCGTATGTCATCCACACCTCGGGCTCCACCGGGCTGCCCAAGGGGGTGATGATCAGCCACCGCGCCCTGTCCGCGTTCACCGCGCAGCACCGCGACACATGCGCGTTGTCACCAGCGGATCGCGTCGGGGTGATGGCCTCGCTGGGCTTCGACGCGTTCGTCATGTCCATCCTGCCCTCGCTGGCCTCGGGCGCGCGGCTGGAGCTGCCGGAGGACGAGGACACCCGTCTGTCCCCCCGGAAGTCGCAGGAGTGGCTGCTGGACCGGGGCATCACCTGCGTCTTCCTCCCCACCCCGCTCGCCGAGCGCGTGCTCCCGCTGCCCTGGCCCCGGACGTGTGCCCTGCGCCTGCTGCTCACCGGAGGCGACCGGCTGCACCTGCGGCCCAGGCCCGGACTGCCCTTCCAGCTCGTGAACGGCTACGGCCCCGCCGAGTGCACCATCTACTGCACCTCGGACGTCGTCCCGCCCGGAGGCGAGTCGCGCGAGGAACGCCTGCCGTCCATTGGCCGTCCCATCGACGACGCGGAGCTCCACCTGCTCGACCCGGAGCTGCGGCCCGTGGACGACGGAGAGACAGGCGAACTCTTCATCGGAGGGCCGGGCCTGGCACGCGGGTACGTGGGCGCTCCGGCCTCCACCGCCGAGCGCTTCATCCCCCACCCCTTCTCTTCCACCGGTGGCGAGCGTCTGTATCGCACGGGGGACCTGGGTCGCAGGTCACCAGATGGCTCGCTGGAGTTCCTGGGCCGCATCGACTCACAGGTGAAGGTCCGAGGCATTCGTGTGGAACCCGCGGAGATCACCGCCGCGCTCCTGACCCATCCGCACGTGGGCTCCGCGCACGTGATGGCGCGGAGCACCGGGGCGCCTGAGGGAGACGTCTCCTTCGTGGCGTGGTTCACGCCTCGCGACGCACGGGCCGTCCCCGGAACGGAGCAGCTGCGCGAACACCTCCGCGCCTGGCTTCCCGAGGCCATGATGCCCCGGACGTTCGTGGTGGTGGACGCGCTTCCGCTCGGCCCCACCGGCAAGGTGGACCTCCAGGCGCTCCCCATTCCGGCCCTCCACGCGCCCCGGAGCCGTGCGTATGTCGCGCCCCGCACGGAGCTGGAGCACGGGCTCGCGCGGGTGTGGCAGGAGGAGCTGCGGCAGGAGCAGGTCGGCATCCATGACGACTTCTTCGAGCTGGGCGGCCACTCCCTGCTTGCCACGCGGATCACCTCGCGGATGGAAGACACGCTGGGCATCGCCGTGTCACTGACCCAGCTCTTTTCCCACCCGAGCATCGCCCTGCTCGCGGCGCTGCTGGAGTCGCGAAGGGCCGCTCCCGCGAAGGACGTGCTGCCTCCGGTCCTCCGCGCCGCCGACTCGCCGCTCGCGCCGCTCTCCGTGCAGCAGGAGCAGGTCTGGTTCCTCCAGAAGCTGTCCCCCGACAGCATCTCCTACCAGGCGCAGACGACGCTCCGCGTGCTGGGCGGGTTGGACCTGGCGGTGCTCGAACGCGCCCTGACGGAGATCACCCGTCGCCACGAACTGCTGCGCACGACCTACGAGGAGGTCGATGGACGGCCGTGGCAGCGCGTCCAGCCGGTGACCTCGGTCCGTGTTCCGCTGCTGGACCTGAGCGCGCTGCCCGAGGACGCACGGGAGCTGCGGCGGGAGGAAGCCATCCGCGAGGAGCTGCGGCGGCCCATCTCCCTCTTCGCGCCGCCGCTCGTCCGCTGGAGCGCCCTCCGCCTGGCTCCGGAGGAATACGAGCTCGTCCTCGTCGAGCATCACGTCGTCCACGACGGGGTGTCCTTCTCCGTGCTGATGCGGGAGCTGGATGCGCTCTACAACGCCTACCTGCGGGGCGAAGCCTCGCCACTGCCGGAGCTGCCGGTGCAGTACCGCGACTTCGCCGTCTGGCAGCGCGCTGCGCTCGAAGCCCCGGCCATGAAGGCCCAGCTCGCCTGGTGGCGCGAGCGACTGGCCGGAGCCCCCGAGGTGCTGCCACTGCGCACCGACCGCCCGCGACCGCGCGTGCAGGGCTTCAACGGCGACCTGCTCCGTCTGGAGTTGCCGCCGGCCCTGCCCGGCGCCCTGCGTGCCTTCTGCCAGCGAGAGGGCGTCACCCTCTTCCATGCCCTCTTCACCGCCTTCGCGACGCTGCTGCATCGCTACACCGGGGAGCGGGACCTGTGCATCGGCTCGGCGTTCGCCGCCAGGGCCGGCATCCGCAACGTCGAGAACCTCATCGGCATGTTCGTCAATGCCGTCGTCCTGCGATGTGACGTCTCCGGTGCGCTGTCATTCCGGGAGCTGGTCCGCCAGGTGAAGGACGTCACCTCCGCGGCGGCGGAACACCAGACCCATCCCTTCCTCAAGTTGATTGAAGCCCTGGGCGTGAAGCGCGACCCCAGTCGCAATCCGCTCGTCCAGGCCATGTTCAGCTTTCACGACTCGGCCGTGCCCAGTCCCAGGCTCGGCGATGCCGCCTGCACCATCTTCGAGCGAGGCAACGGCTCCTCGAAGGTGGACCTGGACGTCGTCGCCATTCCGCATGCGGGACGGCACCTGGGGGACGCCTCGCGCGGGGATGACCGCATCTCCCTCATCTGGGAATACAACCGCGACCTCTTCGACCGCTCGACGATGGAGCGGATGTCCGCCCACTTCCTGCGGCTGCTCGAGGTCGCGGTGCGAAGTCCCGACGCCCCCGTGTCGCGCCTTCCGATGCTCACGGACGCGGAACGACAAGCCCTCCTGGTGGAGCGGAACCCCTCCGGGGCGCCCACGCCCGAGCCCCCGGTGCACCTCCAGGTCCTGGAGCAGGCCCGGAGGACGCCCGGCGCGGTGGCTGTGCGCGACGAGGCTGGAACCCTCACCTACGCGGAGCTGATCCGTCGCGCGATGCTGCTGGCCGAACACCTGCGCCGGCCGGGCACGGACGCGGATCCGCTCATCGGCGTCTGCGCGCCCCGGGGCGCCGACCTGGTGACGGCCGAGCTGGGCGTGTTGCTCGCCGGCGCGGCCTTCCTGCCCCTGGATCCGGAGCACCCCGCCGAGCGGCTCGCGCTCCTCCTCGCCGATGGTGGCGTGCGACAGGTGGTGACCACCGGAGCGCTCCGCGAGCGGCTCCCCGCCACGCTGGAGCGGGTGTGCGTCGAGGACTTCCGTGCCCCTGGCACACCGCGCGGCCACCTCTCCGTCGATGCGCGGCCTGAAGCGCTGGCCTACGTCATGTACACCTCCGGATCCACCGGCACGCCCAAGGGGGTGATGGTGGAGCACGGCTCGCTGTCCAACCTCGTCGGGTGGCACCGGCGCGCTTTCGGCCTGGACGCGAACAGCCGCACCACGCTCCTCTACTCACCCGCCTTCGACCCCTCCGCCGCGGAGCTCTGGCCAGCGCTGACGGTCGGCGCGACGCTGCACGTCCCCGGACAGGACGTGCGCCTGTCCCCGGAGCGACTCCAGGCGTGGCTCCTGTCCGAGCACATCACCTTCACGGACCTGCCCACCGCGCTCGCGGAGCGGCTGTTGGCCCTTCCCTGGCCACACGCGTGCGAGCTGCGCACGGTGCTCGCGGGCGGAGACCGGCTCCTCTCGCGCCCGGCGCCCGGGCTGCCCTGGCGGTTGTTCAACCAATACGGCCCCACGGAGACGACCGTGACGGCCACCTCCGGCGAGGTTCTTCCCTCCGGCCCGGATGAGGCCCTGCCCGCCATCGGCCAGCCCATCGACGGGGCCACAGCGTATGTGTTGGATGCGGAGCTGCAACCCGTTCCCCTCGGGGCACCAGGAGCGCTGTACGTCGGCGGCGTCGGGGTGGCTCGGGGCTACCTGAACCGCCCGGACCTCACGGCCTGGAGCTTCATCCCCGACTCCTTCTCATCGCGCCCGGGTGCGCGCCTGTACCGCACGGGGGACACCGTCCGCATCCGGCCCGACGGCGCGCTCGAGTTCCTGGGCCGCATGGACGCGCAGCTCAAGCTTCGCGGTTTCCGCGTGGAACCGGCGGAGATCTCCGCGCGACTGCGCACGGGGCCTGGAATCGCCGAGGCCCACATCCGAGCCTGGAGCGCTCCGGGCGGAGAGACGCGGCTGGTCGGCTATCTCGTCCCGAAGGCAGGGCACGCCATGCCTTCCCCGGCGCGGCTGCGCGAGCACCTTGCCCGCGAGCTGCCGGCCTACATGATCCCCTCCGCCTACGTGGAGCTGGGGGCGCTGCCGCTCACCCACGGCGGCAAGGTGGATGAGCGTGCCCTGCCGCCGCCCACCGTGACGCAAGCACCCCAGGCGCCACCCGCGAACGCGCTGGAGCGCCAGCTGGCCGGGTTCTGGTGCGAGACGCTGCGCCTGGAGCGGGTGGGCGTGGAGGACAACTTCTTCGACCTGGGCGGACACTCGCTGCTGCTGGGACAGGTGCAATATCTATTGAAGAGCCGCCTGGGACACGACGTGCCCATGGTGCGGCTGTTCGAATTCCCCACCATCCGGACACTCGCTGGGCACCTCCAGGGCCAGGGGGATGGTGGAGAGGCCGCCGCCGCACAAGAGCAGCGCCAGGAACAACGCCAGAGCGGACGCGCGCGGCTGCTGGGCCGACGGGGACGGCTCGCGTCGGACAGCACGCGGGAGGACGGGGAATGAGTGCGCCCGTGAATCAGGAACTGGAAGAGGAGGACCGCGCCGCGCACATCGCGGTGGTGGGGCTGGCATGCCGGTTCCCCGGTGCCGCCAACGCCGAGGCGTTCTGGTCCAACCTGGCCAGCGGCGTCGAGTCCATCACCTTCTTCGGCCCGGACGGGAGCCCCCGCGAACAGCCGCCCGGGGAGGCCTCCGTGGGCGACGAGGTGCCTGCGTTCGGACTGGTGGCGGACGCGGACAGGTTCGATGCGGCGGCGTTTGGCTGCTCGCCCCTGGAAGCCCTCATGCTGGATCCACAGCAGCGGGTGTTCCTGGAATGCGCGCGCGAGGCCTTGGAGGACGCCGGGTATGATCCAGCGCGCTACCGCGGCGCCATCGGCATCTATGCGGGAGGCAGTGAGACGTCCTATCTGTCCGCGCTCCGCGCCCGGAGGGAGCTGCTCGCGGGTGCCAGTGATTGGCAGCTCCGGCTGGCGACGGGCATGGATTTCCTCACCAGCCGGGTGGCCTACAAGCTCGGACTGCGAGGCCCCGCCGTCACCGTGCAGACGGCCTGCTCCACGTCCCTGGTCGCCATCCATCTGGCCGCGCAGGCGCTGCTCGCGGGGGATTGCGACATCGCCCTGGCCGGAGGCGCGTCGGTGCATGCGCCGCCGCGGTTCGGCCACTACAGCGAGGGCGGGCCGCTGTCTCCGGATGGCCGCTGCCGTGCCTTCGACGTGCGTGCACAAGGCACGGTGGGCAGCAACGGCGCAGGGCTGGTGGTGCTCAAGCGGCTGGCGGATGCGCTGGCGGATGGGGACACGGTTCGCGCCGTCCTCCGGGGCTCCGCCATCAACAACGACGCGGCCGGGAAGATTGGCTTCACCGCGCCGAGCGTGGACGGACAGGCCAGCGTCATCGAGACCGCGCTGCGCGCCGCCGGGGTGGAGTCCGACAGCATCACCTCCATCGAGGCCCACGGCACCGGCACGCGGCTGGGAGATCCCATCGAGGTCGCCGCGCTGACGAAGGCCTTCGACACCCGCCAACGACAGTTCTGCTGGATTGGCTCGGTGAAGACAAACATCGGCCACACGGACGCGGCGGCGGGCGTGGCGGGTTTCATCAAGACGGTGCTCGCGCTGGAACATCGGAAGCTGCCCCCCAGCCTGAACTTCGAACAGCCCAACCCGGAGATCGACTTCGAACACAGCCCCTTCCGGGTGAACACGCAGCTGCGCGACTGGGACACCGGCGGCCTTCCACGGCGGGCCGGCGTCAGCTCGCTGGGCATCGGCGGGACCAATGCCCACGTCGTGCTGGAGGAGGCGCCCGCGTCGCCCGCGCCGGAACGCACCCGCATCCCACAGCTGCTCGTGCTGTCGGCCCACGGGCCCGCCGCGCTGGCCCGGGCCGTGGACCGGCTGGGTGGCCACCTGCGCGCGCACCCGGAAGTCCCACTGGGCGACGTGGCCTGGACGCTCCAGGTGGGGCGCACCGCGCACGCGCACCGTGCCTTCGTCGTGGGCCAGGACACCGCCGACGTCCTCCGTGCGCTGGCGGAGCAGCAGGGCCCTGTGAGCGACGCGCGGCCGGAGCCCGGACAACGCCCGGTGGTGTTCATGTTCCCCGGCCACGGCGGCCAGCACGTGGGCATGGGCCGGGAGCTGTACGCCACGCAGCCCGCGTTTCGCGAGGCCGTGGACGCGTGCCGCGCGCACCTCACCCCGGTCCTGGGATTCGACCTGGGGACGGTGCTCCATCCGGAGCCCGCGGACGCCGCCGCGCTCGAACAGGCCACCGCCCGGATGGGCGAGTTCGTCACCGGCCAGCTCTGTGTCTTCGTCATCGAATACGCGGTGGCGCGGCTGTGGAAGCGCTGGGGCGTGAAGCCCGCGGCGGTGGTGGGTCACAGCCTGGGGGCCTATGCCGCGGCCACGGTGGCCGGGGTGTTCTCCCTGGCGGATGCCCTGCGACTGGTCCTGGAGCGCTCGCGCATCCTCGCGAGCCTGCCCGCGGGCGCCATGCTCGCTGTGCCCCTGCCCGAGTCCGAGCTGCGCCCCCTGCTCCAGGCCGGGCTGTCGCTGGCGGCGGTGAACGGGCCTGCGCAGTGCGCGGTGTCCGGCCCGGTGGCGGACATCGAAACCCTCCAGGCACGGCTGACCGCGAGCGGCGTGGAGTCGCGCCTGCTGCGCATTCCAGGCGCCGGGCACTCGCACCTCGTCGAGCCGTCACTGGCCGCGTTCACCGACTGCGTCCAGCGCGTCGAGCGGCATCCGCCCGAGCTGCCGTGGATCTCCGACCTCACCGGCGCCGTGGTCACCGAGGAGCAGGCGGTGGATCCGGCGTACTGGGCCGCGCACCTGCGTCACACCGTCCGCTTTGGTGACGCGTTGGGCACGCTGCTCGCGGGCCCGGCCAGCATCTTCCTGGAGGTGGGCCCTGGACGGACGCTGGCGACGCTGGCGCGCCAGCACCCCGAAGCAGGCACGCACCTGGCGGTGGCCACCCTGCCCCACCCTTCGGACAACACCTCCGACCTGGTGAGCGCGCTCACCGCGGCCGGGCGCCTGTGGGCCTCGGGAGTGCCGCTCTCCTGGCAGGGATTGCACGCGGGCGCGCGACGCCAGCGGGTGCCCCTGCCCACGTATCCGTTCGAGCGACAGCGCTACCTGGTCGAGGCGCCCGACACGACCGCGCCCATGACGAGACAGGCTGAAGCCGAGGAGAGTCCGCCCGGGCACATCCCATCCACCTCTTCTGTCATTGGGAATGAGCCGTCCGAAGCTGGAGACGATGTAACGGTGCGACGCATCGCCACCGCGTTCGCGGAGGTCTTGGGGTTGCCCCGGGTCGGCCTCCACGACAACTTCTTCGAGCTGGGAGGCGACTCGCTGATGGCGGCGCAGCTCATCGCTCGGCTGCGCCCGCATGTCTCCACGCCCCTGCGGGTGAAGGCCATCTTCCGCACCCCCACCGTGGCCCGGCTGGCCCGCTTCCTGGAACAGGCCGCCGCCGAGTCCGCCGAAGCGGCGTCCGCAATCAGCCCGCCCGCAGGTCCCTCCTCGGAATGACGATGCCCCCGCCTTCTCCCTGGCTTGCCTGCCGGCTGCGACGACCCGAGGCCGCCGTGCGTCTCTTCTGCTTCCCCCACAGCGGAGGATCCGCGGGCGAGTACGTGCGCTGGGCGGACCTGCTCCCGGACATCGAGGTATGGGGCGTGCAGCTTCCCGGCCGTGGCGCGCGGGCGGAAGAAGCGCCGTTCACCCGGATCCACGAGTTGGTGGACGCCCTGGTGGCCACGGTGGATTTCGGGACGTCCTTCGCCTTCTTCGGACACAGCCTGGGAGCGCTCGTCGCCTTCGAGACGGCCCGCCGCCTGCGCGACCTGGGACGGGCACCGCCAGACCGGCTCTTCCTCTCCGCGGCCCCCGCCCCGCAGCTTCCTCCGCGAGGCATCCCCGCGAGCCACCTGGACGAGGCCGGCCTGCTCACCGCGCTGGAGCCCACCTACGGCGAGCTGATCCTGGAGCTGCGGGAAGACGCCGAGCTGCGCGAGCTCCTCCTGCCGGGCCTGCGCGCGGACCTGTCACTCGTGGAGTCCTACCGGCACGAAGCCCGCGCCCCCCTGCACTGCGCGATGACCGTCACGGGCGGCGAGCAGGACGACCTGTCGCGCGAGGAATTGGAGCCGTGGCGCGAGCACACCACCGGGCCGTGCGACCTCCACCTGCTCCCCGGCGGCCACTTCTATCTGCGGGAGCAGAAGGCCACGCTCCTGCGCCTCGTGGGTGAGGCTTTGCGGCAGGGCCGTCCCCCCACTGTCTCCAGCAAGGACCTGAAGCCATGAGCCAGCCTCTGCATCCCGCCACCCGCGCCCGCGAGGGCTTCCTGGGCCAGCTCTTCGCGGGGACGCTCCGCTGGGACCTCATCCGCCAGTTCCCCGAACAGGATCCGGAGGAGCGCCAGCAGGGGGACGCGGTCATCGCGGAGGTCGAGCAGTTCCTGACGGAACACGTGGACCCGGATGAGGTGGAGCGCACGGGGAGGATCGCCCCGGAGCTGCGCGAGGCCCTGCGCGCGCGGGGCTACTACAAGCTGCCAGTGGAGCGGGAGCTGGGTGGCCGGGGGCTCTCCATGCTGAACACCTTCCGCGTCATCGAAGCGGTAATGAGCCGGTGTCTCCCGGTGGGCTACACGCTGGCCATCCACAGCGGACTGGGCGCGGGCGCCATCGTCGAGGCGGTCCAGGCCGGTCCGCTGAAGGACTACGTCCGCGCCCGCATGGCCGAGGGCGCCATCTCCGGCTGGGCCGACACCGAGCCCACCGGAGCCTCCGCGCGGCGTGCCTCCACCACCGCCACGCCCACGGAAGATGGGACGGCCTATGTCCTGAACGGAGAGAAGGTCTTCATCGGGAACGGCTCCATCGCGGACGTGCTGAACGTCACCGCCACGCTCTGCGAAGGCGGCAGGGAGCAGATCAGCCTCTTCGTCGTGGAGACGACCAGCCCCGGCTTCCACGTCCGGGCCGAGCACGGGCTGATGGGCCTGCGAGGGCTGCCCATCTCCGCGCTGGGCTTCGACAACGTGCGGGTGCCGAAGGAGCGGATGCTGGCGATGTCCCAGGAGCACTGGCGCAACACACCGTTGCTGGAGCCCCTCAGCGCCCTGGGCCGCATGTACATCATCGTGGCGGCGTCGCTCGCGCTCTCGAAGAACTGCCTCCAGTGGTCGCGCGAGTTCCTCCACCGGCGCCTCGCCCAGGGACGCGCCCTGGGCGAGTTCGATGAAATCCAGCGACAGGTCTCCACCACCGCGGCGGAGGTCTTCGCCCTGGAGAGCGTGGCCCGCTGGAGCCTCACGGGCGTGACGGCGGAGAACCTGCCCGTCCGCTGGTTCGAGCAGGTGGCGGCCAAGAACATCGCCTCCCTGGCCTGCGCGCGCATCGTGGACCGGACCGTGTCGCTCCTCGCCGCCGAGGGCTATGAGACAGCGGAGAGCAAGGCCGCACGGGGCGCGGTGCCGTCGCCAGTGGAGCGAGCCCTGCGTGACGCCCGGGCCTTCCGCGTCGCGGGCGGCGTGGACTTCCTCGTGGACCACAAGGCCGCGCGCGAAGGGCTCCTGTCCCTCTACTACCCGACCCCCGCGCATGCCGAGGCGCTCGAAGCACCTCCCGCACCGCTCCCGGTGGAGGAGCACCTGTCCGCCCGCAACCGCGAGCACCTCCAGTTCACGGCCCGGGAGGTCCACCGGCTTGCCCGAAGGTGTCTGGAATTGACGCGTCGCCATCCGGACGCGGGGGTGCTCCACGCGCGGCAGCGGACGCTCGTCCTGCTGAACCAGCTCTGCAACGAGCTGTTCACGATGTCCGTCACGCTGGCCCACGCCTCGGCGCTGGCCTCACGGGGACAGCCGCACGCCGACGCGCTGGCGGACATCTTCTGCACCGCCGCGCGCTACCGCCTGGAGGACCTCTGGCGGCAGAGCGACGCCGAAGCTGAACCGGACTTCGCGACGGTGAGCGCCCGCTGGCTGTCCGGAAGCGAGCTCGACTTCCTGCTGTGTGACGTGCTGCTCCGTCCGTGAGCCAGACGTTCAGCGCGGAGCGGGGGTGGAGGGCACCGCGTCGTTGCGGTGGATGACGCCCTCCTTCATCACGAAGAAGACCTTCTCGGTGGCGCGGATGTCCTGGAGGGGGTTGCCGGGAACGGCGACGACATCCGCCAGCTTCCCCGGCTCCAGCGTCCCCAGCCGATCCGACACCCCGAGCAGCTCCGCCGCGTGCACCGTGGCGGTGCGCAGCGCTTCCGCGGGCGTCATGCCGAACGACACCAGCGCCGCGAACTCCTCCGCGTTGCGCCCGTGGGCGAACACGCCCGCGTCCGTGCCGAAGGCGATGCGCACCCCGATGGCAATCGCCTTGCGCAACACCTGTTCGCGCCGCACGGCCACCGTCTGGAGCTTGACGACGGTCGCCGGCGGCAGCTTGCCCTGGGCCGCCAGCTCCTGGATGCCATTGAAGGCGAACGCCGTGGGCACGTACCAGGTGCCCTTGCGCTTCATCAGGTCCAGGGCCTCGTCGTCCATCAGGGTGCCGTGCTCGATGGAGTCCACGCCCGCGCGGATGGCGCGCTTCGCCCCTTCCGCGCCATGGGCATGCGCG
This sequence comes from Corallococcus sp. CA047B, assembly GCF_003612065.1. Classification (NCBI taxonomy): domain Bacteria; kingdom Pseudomonadati; phylum Myxococcota; class Myxococcia; order Myxococcales; family Myxococcaceae; genus Corallococcus; species Corallococcus sp. CA047B. The sequence continues at coordinate 50,201 of NZ_RAWD01000003.1, read as the reverse complement.
GCCACCTTGCGTCGGCGCGAGTGGGCCTCGTCCACCACCGCGTCCAGCTCCGCCTGGGTGAACTGAGGGGCGTCGGCATCCGCGTTGAGGCTCATCACGCCCCCCGTGGCGCACACCTTGATGAGGTCCGCGCCGTACTTGAAGTTCTCGCGCACGCGGGCGCGCAGCGCGTCCGGACCATCCGCCACGCCGGGGCTGGAGTCCGCGGCCAGCAGTCCCTTGCGCCACGAGTTGCCGTAGTCACAGTGCCCGCCGGTGGAGCTCACGCTGGACGTCGCCGCGAGGATGCGCGGCCCCACCACGGTGCCGCGAGCGATGGAGTTGCGCAGGCCCACGTCGATGAAGTGCTCCGCGCCCAGGTTGCGCACCGTGGTGAAACCCGCCATCAGCGTCGTGCGGGCCCAGGGCAACGCGTCCAGCGTGAGCTCGGGGATGGTGCGCTGGAAGCTGTCGATGACGTCCTTGCGCCAGTCGGGCCCGGGCGACACGGTCAGGTGGGTGTGCGCGTCCATGAAGCCCGGCAACAGCGTGGCGTCTCCCAGCTCCACCACCGTCGCGCCTTCTGGCACAGGAGCCTTGGGCCCCACGCCCACCACCTTTCCTTCCGCCACCACCACCACGCCCGGGGTGATGACCTTCCCCGTCTTCGCGTCGAAGAGGCGCGCGGCCTTGAGGACCTGGGCGCGAGGGGGCTCGGCGGCGAGGGCGGACAGCGACAGCAGGAGGGAACCGAGGAGAAGGACGGGTCGCATGTTGATTCATTGCCGACAGGTCTCCCCCTTGAGTCAAGCCCCCATGCGGCCCCTGCGCACTGGGCGGACAGGTTCACCACCCACACCCAGAGTGTTAGGGTCCGGGCCGTGCCCTGCCAGGAGGCTTCATGGGAGACGACGGACATCTCGCGGACGTTGAGCTTGAGGACCTGCACAAGCAGCATCGGCAGAAGAGCACGACCGAAGGCGGCGCGTGCCTGACGGGGCACGAAGCCACGTTCCGGAAGAAGAAGAACAAGGTCACCTGCAACTACCGCTATCAGGCGTACGAGCAGGCAGGGTCGGAGTCGAAGATCAAGGGCAGACTCCATGACTACGCCAGCCGCACGACCCCGGTGGAGACCTCCATCTACAGGACGAATGCTGACGGGTGGGCGCCCGCGTACTACGCCCTTGAACTGCCGACGCCCGCACCGGGCGATTGGGACGTGGGCGGGCCTTTGAAGCCTGTCATGCGGAAGAGCATCCATGGGAAGACGATCACGATTCCTGCTGGGATGAACTTCTCGCAGGATACCTGGCCCTATTGGAACAACGCCCACCACCTCATCCCGAAGGGCCTCTTCAACACGCTCATCTCCGAGCAACCCGACAATGTCCCGAACGTGATGCGCAAGTCGTTGATGATGGTGAAGTACAACATCAACCACAAGATCAACATGTTCATGCTTCCGCAGGACAAGGAGGTCGCGCGAATCCTCGGCCTGGCGCGACATATCCAGCTAAAAGAGGGAGATGGCGCCCCGGAAATCTGCACCGACCATCCCATCTACAACCGCCTTGTCGAGGACACCCTGACCGGCATCGTCAAGGACTACAAGGCGATCTGTGATGGCGCGAAGCCTGAAGGACACAAGATTCCGGACGCGGATCTGGACAAGACGAAACTCGAAGATCTCTCCGAACACCTGATGAACCAGATCATCGAATGGGGCCAGATTGAACCCGGCGCGTCGCTCGACAAGCACGCGAACAGGCTGCAATCCCAGGTCAAGACAGCGTCTGACGCATTCTAGAAAATCCCCAAGGAGTGGATGTGAAACACTATTTGTTCAAGACGCTCGCACAGACCCGGCCGGAGTTCTGCGTCCTCCGCAAGTTCCCCGAGGGAATGGGCGTCAAGAGCTGGAAGCTGGGCGATGGCGTCGAACTCCAGGCGGGCGAGTATCCCCAGGACGCGAAGATCTTCATGTCGGACGAAGAGCCTGGCATCGAGATCCCGGACCTCGTCCCCAACACCGTACGCCTGCTCATCGTCAGCAAGCGTTTGAAGGACGGGATGGAAGAGGTCAACCGGGGGCCCGTGCAATACCTGCCGCTCTCCATCTACAATCACAAGAAGCGACTGGCCTCCGACGACTACTTCATCGTCAACCCCCTTGGGACGGTGGACGTCCTCGACACCTCCGCCTCCGAAATCAAATACCATGAAGGAAAGGTCGTGCGGGTCATCAAGCACGTCCTGGATGCGAAGAAGATCGTCCAGGCACCGGACCTCTTCCGCCTCAAGGAGGAGCCGGACTCCTATGTCGTGAGCGAGCGCGTCCTGGATGCGTGGCGGAAGATCGCCCCGAAGCCCACGAACATCACGTTCTTCGTCCTGGACGTCCCCCCCGCCACCTGACCTCCCGAGGCGGATCCATGACACGCACGTTCGTGCCGCTTGCTGGGAAGAATGCCGCGGTGACCCTCGAGGAACTGCTCCCGCAGGTCCTCTCCGAGCCACCGCGGCAGCAGCACTACTTGAGGGTTTCGACGCTGTACCGGCGAATCGCCATCGCGGGACTGCTGGGCACGGCGGATCCGAGCACCTTCTTCCCGAACCTCTTCAAGAGCGGACGCGCGTTCCTGCACTTCCTCCAGAGCGCACCCGACTCGGAGAAGCTGACCTCCAGGTCCGAGCCCTTCTTCGATGCGATCGCCTGTCGCGATGACGTCGGCGCGGCGGAGCTGGCGAAGCACTCGCGAAGGACGCTCGCGACGGGCAAGGAGTACGAGGAGGACTTCTTCTACGTCCGCTTCCTCATGGACCGGTTCTTCATGGAAGCCTCCGAGGGTTCGGCCCGGCAGTGGTTGGACGCGTGGGCCGCGCTGTCTCCGGATGACTTCCGTCTCGCGGTCTGCACCGCGCTGGACCGTCGCGACCCACGCGCATTCGAGAGCGCCCTCGCGACCGCCATCGCGGAACTCCAGACGCGCACCGAAGCCCTCCGTGCCCGGGACGCATTGAGCGCCGACGACGCCGCGACGTTCGCGCACGTGTCCACGGAGGTCCTTGCCTGGCTGGAGCTCGCGGAGCGCGTGGGGCTCCCCGTGGAGCGCGACCCTCCGCTGGCGCCCGGCCTCGCCAGGCAGTTCCGGGGGGCGCGACTCCCCTCCCCCGACGCCTGGAAGACCGTCGAGTCAGCGCGGGCCTTCGAGAAGCCACCGGTGCGTCCATGAGGGAGGTCATCTCCTCCCTCGGGCTGGTGACCGCCGTCGGGCATGACGTCATCTCCGCCGCGGCGGCGCTGCGCGCGGGCATCGTCCGGGTCCGGCCCATCGCGGGGCCCACCGTCTACGACGACGGAGGTGAGGCTCCGCTCATGGGCTCACCGGTGTGGCCCCTGACCGAGGGGTTCATCCAGACCGCCGCATGGCTCCGGCTCGCCCAGGTCGCCGTGGAGGACGTCATCCGGTCTGGCCAGCTCCCACCGGCCGAAGACGCGTTCTGGGGCGAGACAGGCCTTGTGTGGGCCCTTCCGGAACTGGGGGAGCGGCGCTTCGGGTGGCCCCGGCCTGAGACGGCCACGGCGCTCCAGCGCTCGTGCGGGGACCTGCTTCGCAAGCTCACGGGGCTGCCGCGAGGCGCGGTGGCCGACGAGTTCATCCTGGGGGGACACGCGGCCACGGCGCTGGGACTCCAGCGCGCGTCACAGCTCCTGTCAGAGCGACGGTGCGCCCGCGTGCTGCTCATCGCGGTGGACTCCTGGCTCGACGCCATCAGCCTCCAATGGCTCGCGGATGACCGCCGGCTGCACTCGGAGGAACTTCCAACGGGGCTCCGGCCGGGTGAGGCCGCCGCGTGTCTCCTGGTGGAGGAGGAGACGGCTGCCCAGCGCAGGAGTGCGACCGTGGTGGCACGGCTCGCGGGAGTGGACGTGGCACGCCCCTCCACGGAAATCGATCCGGAAGATGCGACGCGTTGGCGGACGGGAGCGGTGCCGGAGATGGCGGGCCACCTCGACGCCACGGTCCGCTCCGCCGTGGGGCGCCTGAAGGCAGGTGCGACGTTCTCTGGCGACCTGGTGGTCGACCTGAACGGCGAGACGTGGCGGGCCAGCGCTTGGGGACACGCGCGAGTGCGACTTGCCCCGGTCCTGGAATCGATTCGCGAGGTGATTCCAGCGACGTCGCTCGGGGATGTGGGGGCCGCGAGCGGAGCGCTGGGTGTCTGCATCGCGGCGAGGTCGTGGGCGCGGGGCTACGCACTGACGGAGCGCGCCCTGGTCTGCAGCACCTCCGACAGTGGAGTCGTGGGCACGATTGCATTGAGCGCGCCGTAGCCCGGGCCAATGCAGCAGAAACCCTCCGCCGCTCACCCCGTGCGCTGCTTCCCGCTCCGAGCGCGGTGCGCGGCCACCCAGGCGCGCCCCGCCTCCACGCTGTCCAGGAACACGGTGTCGAAGCCCGCCTCCTTCCCGGCGAAGAGCATGCCCACCGACAGCGCCTTGGTGATGATGCGCTGGCCCATGTCCGCGCCCACGTAGACGATGGCGCGCGTCCACTCGGCGCGGACCGTGCTGGACAGGTACTTCCGGGGCTCCGCCGGCAGACTCGAGTGGCTGACGTCCGCGATGACGTAGAACGGCCCTCCCGCGAACACCTCCTGGTAGACGCCCACCATCCAGCGGGCCTCCTCCAAGGTCACCTGCCCGCTGAACGTCGCCACCAGCAGGTCCGGTGGCTCGAAGCGCATGCGCTGCGTCCCTGACATCCACTCGCGTGCCTGGCTCATGTGGTGCTCCCCCGCCGTGGGTGCGACTCCACGGCCTGGCCCTCACGATAGACCGCTTCCCGCCCGGCCCTGGCTCTTCCCGCCCCTCCTTTTCGCAACACGACACTGTGCCGCGCGGCGGTTGGCCGCACACCTCCTCACGTCCATCCCTGGAGGGATGACGCAGGCCGCGAGCCCCGGGCTCGCGACGCGATCTCCATGGGCGCCCACGACCCGGAGGCGCTAGGGTTGCGCCCCCTCTTTCACAAGCGAGCGAACGCATGGCCCAGGCCCTCTACGACATCCCCCTCACCGCCATCGACGGCACCGCACGCAACCTCGGCCAGTTCAAGGGCAAGGTCCTGCTGGTGGTGAATGTCGCCTCCAAGTGCGGGCTCACCCCGCAGTACGAAGGCCTGGAGAAGCTCTACGAGCAGAAGCACGCCCAGGGCCTGGAGGTGCTCGGCTTCCCCGCCAACGACTTCGCCGGACAGGAGCCGGGCACCGAGAAGGAGATCCAGGAGTTCTGCACCCTGAAGTACGACGTGAAGTTCCCGCTGTTCTCGAAGATCGCCGTGGTCGGCGAGAAGAAGCACCCGCTCTACCACGAGCTTACCCGCGCCCTCCCCGACGCCACCGGAGAAGGCCCCATGCGCGAGAAGCTCAAGGGCTACGGCATCCAAGCCAACCCGAAGCCGGAAGTGCAGTGGAACTTCGAGAAGTTCCTCATCGGCCGGGATGGTCGCGTCGCGGCCCGCTTCGCCCCGGACGTGACGGCGGAGGATCCGCGCCTCGTCCAGGCCATCGACGCGGCGCTGGCGCAGCAGGCCTGACGCGAAGGGGGCTCAGGGCGCGGGGATGAACCGCAGCTCCCCGGGACGCAGGGCGCCCCCCAGGTGCTTCAACCAACCCTCATACTCGGGGTCATAGGAAGCGCGTCGGAGGTAGACGTCTCCGAACGCACCGGAGGTGGGCGACGCGCGCAGCCACAGATCCAACGCGCCGTCGTCCGCCATCCGCGCCACGCCGACAGCGCCCGGTGGCGGCGTCCCCGGCAGCGGAGGCAGGGGTTCGACCCCGTCCTCGGGTGAGGCCTGGAGGTTCTGGATCTTCTCCCGCACCGAACCCAGCAGCCACGCGTCCATGTCCGGCAGCGCGCGCAGCCGCGGCTCCTGTGCATCCAGCCGTCCGCTCAGCACGGGAAGCACCTGGGTGCGGAGGGTCTCCACGGCTCGCGCGTCCCAGCCGAGGTAGCGGGTGCTGCTCTGGAGCGCCAGTCGCAGCCGGCCCAGGTCCTCCATGGACGCAAGGGCCTGGGGCCGGGCCAGCCAGGTTTCATAGAACGCGCGGAGGAACCACTCCTGGTCGTGCCGGATCACCGGCACCGCCTTGCTCCACTCGAATGCGGGAGCGAGTCCAACCTCTCCCAGCTTCCAGGTCTGGAAGCCCATCTGCTCATCGAAGAACTTCGAGAACTCCGCCCAGCGGGCTTCGACCCCGGGCTGGGATTCAATGAAGTCGCGGCAGCGGCGCATGTCCTCCGCCGAGGCGCGCGGATCCCGCGCCACCAGGTCGCACACCTTGTGCCTCGCCCCACCGTCGACCTCGGCGCGGAGCGCGGCCAGCGCCGCCCGTGCCTCCTGCTCGCGGTGGCGTGACGTCGACCCCTCGCCGCCCATGACCGCCAGGAAGGCCGCGCCCGCGCACACCACGAGCGCCACCAGGGGCAGCCCCAGGCCCAGCGGCACCGCCTCCCAGGGACGGTCCGACAGGAAGCGCCGCCAGCCGACCCAGAGCGTGACGAAGGTGGGGAGGACCGCCAGGGCGAAGGCCAGCAGGTTCAACGCCTGATGGAGCGGCGTGGCGTTGTGGCGGTACGCCTCGCTGCTGAAGGCCAGGGTGAAGAAGGCGCCAATCACCAGTGCCACGCCCAGGGCCAGCTCCCCCAGCAGACACACTCCCGCGAAGACAGCGCCCATCGGATGTTCCCCTCAACCCACGGACCAGGGCCCCATGCTCCCGGTCGCGTCGCCCCCGAACCTAACCGAAGCGGGGGACACGCTCCTCCGTCCGGACCGGCACCTTGTCAGCGGCGGCGGCGCGGCGCGGGCTTGGGGGGACGGAGGTCCTCCTTGCTCTTCGGCAGCTTCGGCCCCGAGGCGAGGTCGAACTCGTAGGTGGCACCGAGCAGGAGGCGGAACTGGTAGATTTCACTCAGGCCCTCGGTGACGGCGATGCCCGCGACGGCCTCCAGCACCAGACCGGGGAACGCCTCGTGGCGGACCACGGGAAGGATCTCCACCTGGGTGGCATTGTCCCGCCAGACCGGGGTGATGACGTCCTCGAAGTAGAGGCGGCCCACCACCTCCAGCCCGAGCATCGTGAACTTGTCGAGGTTGTAGGTGGCCGCCAGCGCGAGCTGGACCGCGTCCGGGACATCGAATTCGGGCAGGCTGCCCCGGTCTCGCGTGCCCTGGTGCAGGTAGCTGCCGTTGAGCATGAAGCGCAGGTCCTTGCTCGCGCGCAGCTCTCCGATGAGGGTGCCCTCCCAGTCCCAGGTGCCGTCGGAGAGACTCGGGAGGATGCCGTCCTCGTCGCTCGGACCCGTGGGCAGCGTGACGCGCCCGTAGGCCGCCAGCGCTGCCGTGCTGGACTCCAGGAACGTCCACTGGAGCCCGAGGGGAATGTCACCGAAGGCGAGCTTGAAGTCGTCGTCCCCGGGAAGTCCCAGCGCCAGCAGCTCCACGTAGAGGTTGGCCTCCAGGTTGTCGACGATGCCGAAGCGCAGGCTGGGCGATATCTGCTGGTAGGGCTGTGACTCGTCGAGATCCAGGGCGAAGAAGCCCTGATAGCGCAGGCCCAGCTCCAGGTTGCCGCTCTTCGTGGTGGACGCGGTGCGCGTCACCATGGCGCGGTAGGGCCGCGCCCACGCACTGGACACGAAGAGGAGGCTGGCGAGGACGACAAGCGGCAGGCGGGCGTTCATGGGGCAGGAAGCTAGTCGACGCACCCGTGACGGCGCACGCACGTCCGCTCAGGGTGTGGAAGTGCGCTGCCACCGCGAAGACGATCTTCTAGGGGTCGGCACGATTGCCGCGACATCGTGGCGAATCAGAGCGACACCTGGGGCTCCAGGAAGGGAGCGAACACCATGGCTGGAATCAAGCACCGCACCGTCGAGACAAACGGCATCCACCTGCACCTGGCCGAGGCGGGCGAAGGCCCCCTCGTCCTGCTCCTCCACGGCTGGCCGGAGTCCTGGTACTCGTGGCGCCACCAGTTGCTGGCGCTCGCCGCCGCTGGCTACCACGCCGTCGCGCCCGACGTTCGCGGCTACGGACAGAGCGACAAGCCTCGGGAGATCGAGGCGTACAGCATGAAGCACCTGATGGCGGACTTCGTCGGCCTGCTCGACGCGCTGGGGGAGAAGACGGCGGTCGTGGTCGGCCACGACTGGGGTTCGGCGATGGCGTGGAACCTCGCCGCGCTCCACCCCGACCGCTTCCACGCGGTGGTCGGCATGAGCGTCCCGCACATGGGCCGCACGCCGCTGCCGCCCACGCAGCTCTTCAAGAAGGTGTTCGGAGAGAAGTGGTTCTACATCCTGTACTTCCAGCAGCCCGGGGTCGCCGAGGCGGAGTTCGAGGCGGACATTCCGCGAGCGGTGCGCATGATCCTCGCCGGTGTTCCCGGCTTTGATCCGCAGTCCCCCATCGTCCAGGCCCGGAAGAAGGACGACGGGTTCCTCACGGGGGTGGCCGCGCCCGAAACCCTGCCGGACTGGCTCACGGAGGAGGACATCGCGTACTTCGCGAAGGAGCTGGCCGGCAGCGGCTTCCGAGGAGGGCTCAATCGCTACCGCAACATGGATCGCGACTGGGAGGAGCTGCCCCAGCTTGCCACGGCGAAGATTGAACAGCCCGCCCTGTTCATCATCGGGGAAAAGGATCCGGGACGCGCCTTCGCCCCCGTCGAGGCCATGAAGGCGCTGGTTCCGAACCTCCGGGAGCCGCTCGTCCTCCCCGACGCCGGCCATTGGATCCAGCAGGAACGTGCCCCGGACGTGAGCGCCGCGCTGATTGGCTTCCTGAAGTCCCTGCCCGCCTGAGGCCCCTACGGTGACTCCCGCGGGTGGGACTCCAGCCCGCGAAGGGGAGCGTCCTGGCCCGATACGATGAAGGGTGCCCAGTGGTGGGGATGTGGCTTCGCGGCACGCAGCCAGTGCATGGCCTCGCGCAGCGCGGCGGCTCGTCCCCTTCCCGCGAGCAGGTGGCGGTAGTAGGCCTCCATCAGCTCCTGCGTGGTGTCGTCCTTCACCTTCCACAGGCTCATCACCACGGTCTCCGCCCCGGCCACCACGAGCGCCCGGCGCAGCCCGTAGACGCCCTGGCCCAACTGGATGTCCCCGCGTCCCGTATCGCAGGCCGACAGCACCACGAGCTGGGTGCCCCAGAGATCGAGCCCGGCCAACTCCAGCGCTGTCACCAGCGCGTTCTCGGGTGGAGCCGCATGGGGGCTGGAGGCGTCAGGGGCCAGCGCGCGCGCACCCGCGAAGAGGAGGCCGGAGCGCAGCAGGGGATCCTTCGGAGGCGAGGCGGCGGTGTCATCCCCCAAAGCACCGAAGTGGACCACGGAGCGGGAGTTCGGGGACACGGCAGCGTCCTGCAGGAAGAAGCCGTGGGTGGCCAGATGCAGGATGCCAGGGGACGACAATCGCAGCAGGCGTTCCTTGGTGGCCTCGGGGCCCAGGAAGAGCTGGGCCTGGGGAAACAGCCGTTGGATGCTCTCTGCTTCCCTGCGGGTGCCCGGAAGCGGAATGACGTCCCAGTCCCTGTGCACCGGGCGCTCGTGCAGCGAGGAGAAGAAGCGCTCCATGGAGGCGGAGCGCTCGGCCACCGCCGAGGTCTCCGCCTGAGAGGATGCGGGGGCTTGCACCGGAGCACCGAAGGCCGGGTCGGCGAGGACGACGACGGAGTCCGCCGGGGCGATCTGCTGGGGGCGCGGCAGCAGGTCCTTGCCGGAGGTGAGGTAGGTGAAGTCAAAGGCATCCACCAGGAACTGCTTTCCGTCGTGCAGGGCGGCGAAGGGCACCAGGGCCAACTGTCCATCCGGCGCGAGGAAGAGGCGTCGGGTCTTCCCCAACAGCGGGAGCAGGGGTTGGAACGCGAGCCGATAGGCCGACCGGGCCTTGGCCTGGAAGCCGGCGTCCTGGTTGGCCAGGGCATCTCGCAGGCTCGAGGCGGCCAGGTCCAGGGAAGCGGCCGGTCCCAGGTCCACGGTGCGGATGGTCGCATCCGGGAAGAGGACCAGTGCCAGGTAGCGCAGGGGACCAGGACTCGAGGACTCGGGCACGCCGGGTCTGGGCACGAGGGGGTGCTCCGCGTAGGTGATGAACTCGACGAGCGCGCCGTCCCTGGGCAGGGCCTGGGCGACACGGTCGACGATGTCCGCGGGAGATGGCAGCGCGGTCAGTGCGCGCAGCGGTGCGGAGCGATGGGCAAGAGCGGCCTCGAGCGCGTCACCCTCCCGGGCCAGCTCCTTGAGCTGTTGTTGATAGGCCGCGGGGGGCAGCGAGCCCGGACCCTGGAACGTGAGGCTGGCAAGTCGGGTGCGCAGGCTCCGCAAGCGCTCGAAGGTTTCGAGCTCCCCCGCGCCCAGGCTCCGGTAGACAGCGCGGGAGATGTTGGCGGTCTCCTCGATGGAGCGGCCCTTGAGGAGCAGGGCCGCGCTCAAGGCCAGGCGCCTCACGTGGGCGTTGTCGGGATGGGCGCGCAGCAGCGCATAGAGACGTTCCTCATCGGCGCGCAGGAACCGGAGGAAATGGCTCAGGCGCGCTTCCGAGAAGTCGAGGGCCTCCTGACGCAGACGCAGCTCCGACATGGCGAAGGCGCGCGTGAAGAGCGGTAGGGCCTCGGGGAGGCGATGCCGGCCCAGGCGAAGCAGTGCAAGGTCATTGAGCGTTTCGGCGACGTCGGGGTGGTTGTCGCCGAAGGCCGCCTCCCGGATGGCGAGCGCACGCTGGGAGAGAGGCTCCGCCCGGTCATACAAACCCTGCCGCGCGTAGAAGTTGGCGAGGTTGTTGAGCGAGGTGGAGACGGCGGGGTGGTCCTTGCCCAAGGCCACCTCCCGGAGGGCGAGCGCACGTTGGAAGAGGGGCTCGGCCCGGCCGTACGCGCCCTGGATCGCATAGATGCTGGCGAGGGAGTCGAGCGGGGCGGCGACATCAGGGTGGCTCTTGCCGAGGGCTGCCTCATCGATGGCGAGGGCGCGCTGGTAGAGCAGCTCCGCCCGGCCATACAACCCCTGGTCCGCGTAGAGGTTGGCGATGCGGTTGAGCGAGGTGGCGACGTCAGGGTGGTTCTTGCCGAGGACCTCCTCCTGGATCGCGAGGGCACGCAGGTAGAGCGGCTCCGCCCGGTCGTACAACCCCTGCGTTGTGAAGAGCAGTGCGAGGTTGTCGAGCAGGGCGGCGACGGTGGGGTGGCTCTTGCCCAGGGTTGCCTCCTTGATGGCGAGGGCGCGCTGGTAGAGCGGCTCCGCCCGGCCGTACAACCCCCGGGTCATGAAGAGCAGGGCAAGGTTGTGGAGCGAGGAGGAGACAAGGGGGTGATTCTTGCCGAGAGTCGCCTCGCGGATGGCGAGCGCGCGCTGGTGCAGCGGCTCCGCCCGGCCGTACAGCCCCTGGGTCAAATAGAGGTTGCCGAGGTTGTTGAGCGTTTCAGCGACGCTGGGGTGGCTCTCGCCGAGGGTCGCCTCGCGGATGGCGAGCGCGCGCTGGTAGAGCGGCTCCGCCCGGTCGAGCAAACCCTGTTTCGCGCAGAGATTGCCGAGGTTGCTGAGCGACTGGGCGACGTCGGGGTGACGGGCGCCGAAGGCCGCCTCCCGGATGGCGAGCGCGCGTTGGTAGAGCGGCTCCGCCCGCTCGTACAACCCCCGGTCCGAGTTGAGGTTGGCCAGACTGTTGAGCGAGATGGCGACACGGGGGTGGCTCTTGCCAAGAGCCGCCTCGCGGATGGTGAGCGCGCGCAGGTAGAGCGGCTCCGCCCGGTCATACAGCCCCTGCTCCGCATAGAGGATGGCGAGGAAGTGGAGCGCGTCAGCAACGAGCGGGTGATGCTCACCGAGGGCTGCCTCCCGCAGTGCAATGGCTCTCAGCAAGAGGGGCTCACCCCGTTCGTACAACCCCTGGGCGTCGTAGAGAGAAGCGAGGTTGTAGAGCGTCTGGGCGACGTCGAGATGGCTCTTCCCAAGGGCCGCCTCGCGAATGGCGAGTGCGCGTTGAAGCAGGGGCTCCGCCTGCTCCAGGTGCGTCCCATCCATCCGCCAGGAGAGCTCGCCCATCAGGTCCAGGGCGCTGGCGACGTCAAGATGCGTGCTTCCGAGCACGGCCTCCCGAAGAGTGAGTGCCTGCTCCGCCCGTGCCAGGGCGTCAGAATACCCGCCTGCGTCCTTGAGCTTCATCGCGTCGTCAAACGCCGCCTGCGCCTCCAGCAGCCGCGCATCCGGCTTCACTTCGATGACTCCCCCTCCCGTCGCGCAACAGCAGAGAACCCCCAACATCCACAACCATCCGAGTGCCTGACGCATCCTTGTCTCCTGTTTCAGATGGGCGATGCGCGCTGCCCGCTACCTGGGAGGGAACGAAGCACAGACGCGCACGCCGACCCTGGCGTCGCGCGCCGTGGGATCGCCGGGTGAGAGGTCCGCGCTCGACGCAGCGAAGGCGTCGTAATACCAGGAGCCCCCCCGGAGCACGACGCTTCCGAACTCCGGCGTCGCGGACCGCGTGAGTTCATAGGCATTGCCAGCCATGTCCTCCAGGCCGAAGGGGCTCACCGATGCAGGGTGGGAGCCGACCCCATCGGGGCCGAAGGCCATGGGCGACCGGTCGTAGGTTTCGTCGATGTTGGCGTCATCTGGCTGCAATTGGTCGCCATGCGGGTATTGCCGGCCATCCGCGCCTCGGGCCGCGTACTCCCACTCGTGCTGGCTGCACAGGCGCGCTCCCGGCAGTCGCTTCGTGCGGTGGAGCCAGTCGAAGTAGCCCTCCAGGTCCTGGGCGGAGACGCCGGACAGGGGAAACTTCCTCCAATCGCCCGCGGTTCTCCGGGTCCGCCCCGGATAGACAAAATCCTCGCCCACCCTCGCCGTGCGGAATGTCTCGCTTGAGCGATAGAAGGTGAAGCGCCAGCCAGCGCCAGGATGCCGCCGCAGGGTGACCGCCCCACCGTCGCCGAAGTGGGGTTGTTCGAGGATGCGCCTCGCGGGCGCCTCCGGAGGCAGGTCGTCGAGGTAGGTCATCCAATCCCCGAACGTCACCTCCCTCCTGCCAATCAGATATCCCTCGTTGAAACAGCGCCGATGCATCGGCGGACTGAATGAGAACTTCCGCACCTCCTCCGCCCCGGCGCGGCCCAGGAGGAAACAGCCCGGCGGGACGTAGGCATGACCTTCAGGCAACGCGGAGGGCAGCGCGAGGCGGACCGTCTCGGAGGCCCCGTGCGTGAGGAGCAGTGGCAACTCCACCGGCACGGAGTCCGGCCGCGTGAAGCGAAGCACATAGGAGCCCTCGGGAAGCTGGAGCCGGGCAATGGGGGTCGGGCCCAGGGGAGCGAAACCTGGAACGGACTCGCGGCGGAGCCTCCCGTCCTCCTCCTGGGTGTAGCGCTCGAGTTCGACCCGAGCGCCAGGAGGGGTGGTCACCAACTCAAGTTCAGCCGGCGCCCGGAGCCGTCGCAGCCACTGCGCCCCCTCCTTCGAGGTGTCCGCCTCCTGCTCCAGGCGCCGCACCCACGCGTCACGTTCGCGACGCTGGTGGAAGTCCTCGGCGAGGAGGATGCGTTCGTAGGTGACCTCCGCGATGAGCTGGCGCGCGTCCCCATGGCGGGGGTCCCGCTCAAGGGTCCTGTCCAATGCCTGGGTGGCGCGGGCGTAGGCCGCATCGGACGCGTCGCGCAGGACGAGCACTTCGGTCCATTGCCGCTCGGCGGCCTTCCTGAGTCCTCCGGAGTCCGGCGGGCTCTTGAGGTCCACGGAGGGTGGCGCCCGGTTGTCGAACAGCGCCAGGGCCTCCTCACGCCGCATGCGGGCCTCCTGGGCGAGGGCACGGCCCCCGGCAAGCGACTCGCGCGCCGTGCCAAGCTCCTCGGCGCTCAACCGCGCCTCCACCAGGTACGCCAGCAGCCGATGACCGCCGGAGGCGAGGACGGCGAGCGCGACGACGAGCCCCGCGAGCCGGCGCCTCCAGCGCTCGCGCGTCACGGCGCGGCGGGAGGTCAGGAGGAAGGAACGCTCGCGCGCGCCCAGGGTGGAGAGCTCCAGCAGCCGCACCTCCTCCAACTGCCGCTGTCCCCAGAGGGCGTCACTGGCGTGAAGGAGGCGCTCCCACTCCGCGCTGGCCGTCTCCACCCGCTTGCGCAGCGCGCGCTGGCCGATGTCGTCATCGAGCCAGTCGCGCAGCGTGCCCCAGCTCGCGATGAGCGACTCGTGCGCGATCTCCCAGCGCGGCTGGCCGCCCAGGGTGCGCGTATGCAGCAGGCGGCCCTCGACGAGCGCGCGAAGGGCGGCGCGCGAGGACCCATCCGAGGACTCGACGAGCTCCTCCTCGCCACGCTCGCTGCGCGTCCCCTCCGCCGTCACCAACCGGAGCAGGAGTCGCCGCGCCGACGCGTACTCGGCGGGCCCCAGTCGCCCGAGCACCCCGTCGGCATGGCGGGACAGGGCCCCGGCCACCCCGCCCATCGCATCGAGCGCCTCCCGGGTGATGCGGCCCTGCTCCGGATTGCGCCGCTCCCACAGCTCGGCGAGCGCGAACTGGAGGAGCGGCAGGCTCCCCACGCCGGGCGCCGTGGAGGTGACGAGCGCCTGGAGGACTTCACCGGATTCGAAGGCCACGCCCCGGCTGCGCGCGGGACCGACGATCGCCTCGCGAACCCCCTCTTGCGACAGGGGGCGAAGGATGTAGAGGGCCCGCTCGGCCTCTTCGCCCAGGCCGGGCAGCGCGCACAGGCGGGTCAGGAAGTCGCCGCGCACCGCCAGCAGCACGCGCACCCCCGACGACGGCAGGGCGAGTTCCCCGAGGAGGCGGGCCACATGCGCCGCCTGGACCGGCTCGGAGAGCGTGAGGAGCTCCTCCAGTTGATCCATGAAGAGCAGCAGTCCGCGCCCGCGAGAGTGCGCCTCGCGCAGCGCCGGTCCCAGCCAGCCCGGCGTCCGCGCGAGCGCGGTCACCAGCTCCGCCTCCTTCCGGCCGAGCAGCGGCGCGAGCGCGGCGGCCAGTGCCTCGAGCGGGCGGTGACCGGGCCACAGCGTGACCGTGGTCTGCTCACGCCCCGCGTCCAGGGCGCCCGCGGCCACCCGAGGCAGCACGCCGGCGCGACACAGCGAGGACTTGCCGGTCCCGGAGTCTCCGGCGACGAGGACCAGGGGCTGGGTGCGCAGGCGCTCGAGCACGGCGCGGATGTCCGCCTCGCGCCCGAAGAACAGCGAGCGGTGCTCGGCCTCGAAGGGCGCGAGGCCGCGATAGGGATTGCCGGAGGACAGTGGCGCGGGCGCGCTGATGCGCTCGAGCCGCTCCAGGGCCTCGCAGAGGGCGTCCGCGGAAGCGAACCGGTCCAGGGGATTGGCCGCGAGGCACCGCGTGATGAGCGTGGCGAAGTCCGGGTCGATGTCGGGCCCGAGCACGGCGCGAGGAGGAGCCTCCTGCTGTCCCCGGGAGGTGCGCTGGGGCACCTCGCCCGTACACAGTTCGTGGAGGACAAGGCCCAGGGCATAGAGGTCGCTGCGAGGCGTCGCCGGGGCTCCGGCGAGCAGCTCGGGCGCCAGATAGGGCAGTGTCCCGACGAGGGGCTGCGCGCTGGACGTCAGGGCCGTTCCCACCTCGAAGCGCTCGGCCAGGCCGAAGTCGAGCAGCTTCACCTCGCCGTCCCGGGTGACCAGGGCATTGGACGGCTTCAGGTCGCGATGGAGCACGCCCTGTCGGTGCGCCGCCGCGAGCCCCCGGGCCAGTCCGACGCCCAGGGAGAGCACCCGCCGCCACGGCACCGGCAGGGGCAGCTCCGCGAGGCTCTGGCCCACGACGTACTCGGAGACGATGTACGGGTGGCCGTCCACCTCGCCCACGCTGAACACGTTGACGATGTTGGCGTGCTGCAGGCGCGCGAGCGCCCGGGCCTCGGTCGCGAAGTGCTCGCGGACCCGGGCGTCGGGCTGGCTTGAGGCAATGAACTTCACCGCGACGCGCCGATCCAGCGACGTGTCATGCGCCAGGAAGACCACGCCCATCCCGCCCCGGCCAATGAGCGCTTCGAGTCGGAACGCGTCAAAGGCGTCGGGTGGCGTCCAGGAGGGCGCTGGCTCCCGCGAGGCGTCCGCCGGCTCGCGGATCTCCGAGGGCGCTTCCCCCGAGGGCTGGATGCCGGGGGTGAAGGTGGCCAGGAGGGTCCGGCAGTCGTCGCAATGGGTGGCGTGCTGATGGACCCGGGTCAGTTCCTCGTCTGGCAACCGAGCTTCGAGGAGCTCCACCAGGACCTCATCCGTCAGACAGCCGGAGGGGAGCGGATACCTGGGTTGGGAAGTGTTCAAGGGGGCCACGGAGCGGGTGCCCATCAATGGCTGGCGTTGAAGGCAAAGACGAAGTGCGTAGGATGGACCTTCGAATGGAACAGGTGTCCGAGCACGTCGCGACGTTTCTCAAGCATACCCAGGTGCGCTTCGTCCCCCCTACAGAGGTGGAAGCCGCGTCGCTTGACGCGCTGCTGCTCGGCGCGTGGGAGGAGGCTCGCGCGCAGTGGCCCACCGTAAAACTCTCCCTCAATCAATTCGTCATCCATGTCGCTGAACGATTGCCCAAGGTGAGTCCCGACAGCCCCATCGCGCCGCTTCTCAAAATGCTGTCCCTGGCGGAACTCTACCTCACGTGTGGATGTCTTCAGGGTCTGGCCTCCGCGCAGGAGGCCTTCGAAAAAAGCTACCTCGCGAAGCTGCCAGGCAAGCTGCGGGGTCTGAGACAACCCGACGCGATGATCGACGACGTGTGTCAAATCACGCGCGTGAAGTTGTTGGTCACCACCCCGGAGAGCGCTCCCAGGATTGGTGAGTACTCGGGGCGCGGCGCGCTGCTGAGCTGGGTGCTCGTCACCGCCGGGCGCATCGCCAACAAGCTGCGGGCCTCGGAGAAGCCCTCGTCCGAGGACAGCGCGGAGGAGATCCTCAAGATGCTGCCGGGGCAGGGAGTGGACCCGGAGCTGGACGTCATGAAGCGGCGCCACCACGCCGAGTTCCGTCAGGCCGTGCATGAAGCCGCCTCCACGCTCTCCGCCGACGAGCGCCACCTGCTGCGCCTCCACTTCGCGGATCAACTCTCGACGTACGAGCTGGCCTCGCTCTTTCGCGTCAATCAATCCACCGTCTCCCGCTGGTTGAAGAGTGCACGGCAGCGCGTCTACGAGGAGACCCGGAGCCGCCTGCAGGAGCGGCTGGGCCTCTCCACCCTGGGCTTCAAGAGCTTCCTGGCGTTCATCGACAGCCAGCTGGACCTGAGCATCAGCCAGATATTGGAGGAGAAGGGCTGACACGGGGGACGTGCTACGGGGCCTTGGCCGCGGAGGCAGCGCCCTTCGGGGCCGCGAACGTCAGGTTGCGCAGCAGCGCGGCCTCGGGGCTCACGTTCATGCGTCGCACCGTGCAGTGCTCCCCTGCCCCTTCGCCTGGAGCACCCACCCCGTCTGTCTGGAAGCGGTTGGGGCACTCCTGGAGGATGGTCGCCAGCGCGCGGCCGTCACGGGTGCGCGCCAGGCAGGTGGCCCCGTCGGGTGCCCACGCCGCCTCGAAGGAGGCCTTCGCGGGATCCCATTCCCCCCGCTCCACCATGCCGAACCGGTCATAGACGTCGATGGTGGTGCCCTGGTGCGTGTGGCTCTGGCCATTGCCACAGTAGTCCGCGCGCGCCATACGGGTGCAGGCCTGGTGGAGGTCCGCCAGCGGCTTCCCGTCGCGGCGGTCCCAGGGCTTGTAGCCCCACTGGATGCACTTGGTGATGGCGCCGTTCTCACAGGCGAAGGTGAGCTTGCCCGGGGCGTCCTGGTGGGCCCCACTGGCATCCCAGACGCCGCCCACCGCGAGGGCCCGGGGGTTCGCCACGCGGCCCACGGCGACGCAGGGGTTCTCCCACTCCTGGGCCACCGCGTTCCAGGCCTCGATGCGGTAGAAGATCATCCCAGGGTCCTCGGGGGAGGGTTCGGCGGCGCAGAGGGCCACCTCCACGGGCTTGCCGTCGCTGTCCGTCCCCTGCAGCACGCTGCCGACGACGCCGCGCAGGGCATCCCCAGCCTCCGGCGCGGGAGAGGCGACCAGGTGCCCGCCGTCGAGCCGCAGGGCCGTCACCCCCGCCTCCGCCCGGCGCAGGGGCGCGAGGTCCGCCGAGACGAGCACGCTGCTGCGCTCCTCGGCCACCTTCTCCGTGTTCCAGTCCCGCCGGGTGCCCCACAGCATCGTCCCCTGGGGCCTGGCGATGCGGCTGCCGGATTGGGCCTGACAGCGGCGCGCGTAGCGCTCGGCGTCCGAAACCCGGCCCGCGGACCGCATGGGGGAGGGCTTCGCGGAGGCCGGAGGACCCGCGTGCGCCAGGGAGGGAAGCTGAAGGAACAGACAGACCAGCAGGAACTTCTCCATCGCGTTTTCTCCGTCGCGTCCATGGGCAGGACAGCTGGACCACGATGAAGGAGAGCCAGGGACTTGAAGAGTCATGCACGGAATCCGCAGGCTGTCCCGTGGCCCCCCCAGCCTGGCGACCGCCGCGTGACACCGCCAGGGAACTGGGGCTCACTGCCCGTGTCTGCATTCAAGGGGGAACCATGAGGTGCATGCTCGGGTGGATGGTGGTCGTCGTGCTCTGCTGTTCGGCGGGGGCGGCGACAGCGGAGGCGCCGGGGGATGCGAGGCTTCGCGAGGCGCAGGCGGCCTTTGACGCGGCGACGAAGCTCATGGACGCAGGCCGCTATCCCGAGGCGCATGGACTGGCCGCGCAGGCGCTCGCGCTGAGGGAGTCCGCTCTTGGAAGCACGCATCCAGACATCGCCGGCGCTCTGGACCTCGTGGGGGAACTCCATCAGCGGCAAGGCGACGTCGCCCATGCGGAGCCCCTGCTTCAACGCGCGCTGGCCCTGAGGCAAGCCACGCTCGGCAAGGACCACCCGGACGTTGCCCTGACGCTCACCCTCCTGGGCATCCTCTACAAGGAACAGGGGCGGTACGCTCAGGCAGAGCCCCTCTTCCTGCGCGCACTCACCCTCCGGGAGACGGGCCTTGGCGCCGCACATCCCCTCGTCGCCAGGACGCTGGTCAACCTCGCGAACCTCTACCTGGACCAGGGGCTGTTCGAGCGCGCCGAGCCCCTCTTCCTGCGCGCGCTCGCCATCCGGGAAAAGGCCTTCGGCAACAACCACCCCCATGTCGCCACATCGCTCCACAACCTCGCCATCCTCTACAAGGATCAGGGGCTGTACGAACGGGCCGAGCCCCTCTACCTGCGCGCGCTCGCCATTCGGGAAGAGGTCCTCGGCAAGAACCATCCCGACGTCGCCGCATCGCTCCACGGCCTCGCCAACCTCTACGTGGGTCAGGGTTTGTACGAACGGGCCGAGCCCCTCTTCCTGCGCTCGCGCGCCATCTTCGAGGCGGCCCTCGGCGCCAAACACTCTCACGTGGCCTCCTCGCTCGACGACCTCGCCAACGCCTACTCGGAACAGGGGTTGTACAGCCGGGCCGAGCCCCTCCACCTGCGCGCGCTCGCCATTCGGGAGGAGGCCCTCGGCAAGAACCATCCCGAAGTTGGCTTCTCGCTCAACAACCTTGCCCTGCTCTACATGGAGCAGGGGTTGTATGAGCGGGCCGAACCCCTCTTCCAGCGCTCACTCGCCATCCTGCGAGCAGCGCTCGGCGACAAACACCCTCTCATCGCCACCTCGTTCGACAACCTCGCGCTCCTCGCCAAGGAACAGGGGTTGTACGACCGGGCCGTGACCTTCCATCAGCGCGCGCTCGCCCTCCGGGAGGTGGCGCTCGGCAAGAACCATCCCGACCTCGCCTCAACGCTCCACAACATCGCCAACGTCTATCTGGACCAGGGAGGGAATGAGGACCGGGCCGAGCCCCTCTTGAAACGCGCGCTCGCCATCCAGGAAGCGGCGCTCGGCGACACCCATCCCTTCGTGGCCTCCTCGCTCGCAAGCCTCGCCAGGATCCACCTGTCCCGAGGAAGGTATGACCGGGCCGAGCCCCTCTGGAAGCGTGCACTCGCCATCCAGGAAGCAACGCTTGGCGACACCCATCCCAGCATCGCGCAATCGCTGCACGGCCTCGCCCTGCTCCACCTGGCCCGACATCGCCGCGCCGCCGCCCTGCCGCTCCTGACGCGCGCCTTCGACGTCTCCGAACAGCGGCTGCGCCAGGAGGCGCTCGACTTCTCCGAGTCACGACTGGCCCATTTCCTCCAGCTCCTGCGCGCGGACGAGCAGGGGCTCTATGCCGTGCTGCGCGCCTGGCCCCAGGACGTCAGCGTGCGGCGTCTGGCCCTCAGCGCCGTACTCCTGCGCAAGGGCCGCTCCGTCGAGGAGACCGCGGAGATCTCCCGCAGCCTCTCCCGAAGCCTGGGAGCCAGGGACCGCGACACCTTCGAGCGGCTGCGAGGCCTGCGCACCCAACGGGCCGCCCTTTCGCTCGGGGGCCCCGGCGAGCTCACTCCGGTGGACTATCAGCAGCGCCTCAAGTCGCTCGCCGACCAGGGTGATGCCCTGGAGGCCGACCTCGCCAAACGCTCCGCGCCCCTGCGCGCGCTCACCGCGCTCCCACCCACCGCCGAAATCGTCGACCGGGTCGCCGCCTCCCTGCCGCGCGATGGCGCCCTCATCGAGTTCATCGCCTACGAGGACAGTCCCGTCCTCCCCACTCCCGGCAAGCCCCGCGCGAAGAAACCGGGTCCGCTCCGATACTTGGCGCTGGTGCTCTTCCCCGACGCATCCACGCGGGCCCTGGACCTGGGCCCGGCGGCGCCCATCGACCGCGCCGCCACGCGCCTGCGCGATGCACTGGCACGCCGCGACGTCCAATCACAGGCATCCGCCCGGGCGCTCCACGACATCGCGTTCCGGCCCCTGCTGCCGCTGCTGGGCAACACCCGCCGGCTCTTCCTCTCGCCCGACGGACATCTGGGCCTCGTCCCCTTCGCCGCGCTCCACGACGGACGCGACTTCCTGGTCGAAACCTGGGACTTCACCTACCTCACCTCCGGCAAGGATCTGCTGCGGCGTCCCCAGGACACCTCCGCCGTGTCGTCTGTCGTCGTCTTCGCCGACCCGGACTTCCAGGCGGCACCAGGAGCCGCGCCCCGGGCCCCTTCGCCCGCGGAGCGTTCCGCCCCCCTCGAGCGCTTCTTCTCCACCTCGCGCGCGGAGGACATCGCCGCCACCCCCTGGGCAGCGCTCCCGGGCAGTCGCGCGGAGGCCGAGGACATCCGACGCCTCCTCCCCCAGGCCCAGCTCCTGCTCGGACCCGAGGCCACCAAGGAGCGGCTGCTCCACCTGCCCACGCCCGGCGTGCTGCACCTGGCCACCCACGGCTTCTTCCTCGACGACGCCCCCGCGCCCAGCGACTCCAGGGCCGTGGTCCATTTTGGTGTGTTGGGAGAGGGAGCCCTCACGCGCCCCGTTCCGGATCCGTTGCTGCGCTCGGGGCTGATCCTGGCGGGCGCCTCCGCACCAGCTCCTGACGCGGCCAGGCCTCCGGCGGCCAGCGCGATGGTGACGGCCCTGGAGCTGGCGGGCCTGGACCTGTGGGGCACCCAGCTCGTGGTGCTGTCCGCGTGCGACACCGGACGGGGCGACGTGAAGCCAGGCCAGGGCGTGTACGGCCTGCGCCGCGCCTTCTTCGTGGCCGGAGCGGAGACAGTGGTGATGAGTCTCTGGAAGGTGAACGACGGGGCGACCCATGCCCTCATGGAGGCCTACTACCGCCACCTGCTGTCGGGGCAGGGCCGGGCCACGGCGCTGCGCGAGGCGATGCGCTCCTTCCGACGGACGTGGCCCCATCCCCACTACTGGGCCCCCTTCATCACCGTGGGCAGCGACGCACCCCTGCGCGCGCTGGCGACTGGCGCTCCATCCCTTCCGGACGCGAAGCCCACGGAGGCTCGCTGATGGTTGGCCGTCCGCGGGCCTGGAACCCGTGGAGCCAGGCGTCAGGGGCACCCGACTCGAGGCCGCGCAACGCGGATGAAGCACTGTCCGGCAACACCCCATCCGACTCCAGGCTGGCCGCATCCGGGCCCAGGGTGGACCGGGCCCCCGAAGTGATCCGCGAGGCACCGCCCCCGAGGCACTGCTTGAACAGGGTGAATGAGACGTTCGTGGTGCCCCCGGGCTGAAGGCTGGGTCTGGGCCCTGGCGGAAGCCGCTGCGAGCAGGAACACGAGTGAGAAGAAGATCGCCGCGGCGTTCAGACTCATGCTCTCGACACTCATCGTGTGACCTCTTGCAATGAAAGCCTCCCGCCTGCCAGATCGACGGCCATAGGCTGAGTGCCCCCGCGAAGGGACAGAGCTGATTCGGGGAAGAATGATGCAGGGAATCCGCGGGCTGCTCGCTGAATCAGCCGCCTGTGCATCATTTGCCGCGTCGCCGGCTCCCCTGTGGTGAAGGAGCCCCAGGCACCTTCACTCCAAATGACGAACTCCTTTGAGGTCAGGATCCTTCGAGCTCCAGAAGAGCTTGGCCATTACCGAAGGCTGCTCTTCGACGCCTACATCCACGAGGCAGGCTGGAATTTCCATCCAGCCAATCCATCCGGAATCCGGATATCGGGTCATGAACTGCGGGATGACCGGGATGACATCGCCATCTGTTTCGGCGTCTTCCAAGAGGACAGGCTGATTGGGGGCGCCAGGCTCTGCGGGAGGCACCAGGGCCAATTCGAGATCCACGGCTACCAACCCCATCGGGACCTGACCTTCCTGAACGCCCCCAATCTGATCGAGGCGAGCCGAGCCGTCCTGCGCTCCGAGTTCAGGGGCAGCGGCGTCTTCCCGCTGCTGGTTCGCCATCTGTTTGAGTTCTGCGAGAACAACCAGTTGTCGGTCTTCACGGTCACCAGCGACCCGTCCGTGATCCGGCTCTACAAGCGGATCGGGATGCCAGCGGTCGAGGGTTGCAGGTTCAAGTTCGAACCCGAGGATCCGGCGGAGGCGCAGCTGTTCCTCGTGGACTCACGGGGCGTGTTGGACACCGTCCTCAAGAACCTGACCCGTTGAACGGGGGAGGCGGGAGTCGGTGCGGGTGCCGCGGCGGCCCCCCGAAAATCCCTGCATCATTTTCAGATGTGTTGGCTCATCCACATGGGTGGGGGAATTTTCTCGGTCCCATGAAAGCGAACCCGGGGTTCGTCTGACCGAGGCGCGGAGCCGCTACGGCTCCGCGTGACCGAGCTTCATCCGCGCAGCCCCATGTCACTCGCGACGTGACGCCAGAAGAGCTGCGTGGCGCGGCTTGGAAGACGTGCGTCCTGAAGGAGCACTTGCATGTCAGTTTCATCTGTTGGTTTCCCGCGCACGTGGCGGACGCTGCGGAAGGCGGCCGTCGTCCTGTCGGCCCTCACCTTCGGCATCACCGGCTGCAGCACCCAGCCCTCCACCCCTCAGCAGCAGGAGCAGGAGGACTCCGCCACCGCCTCCTTCTCCATCAAGGCCTCGGATTTCTACGACGCCTCCGGCGCCTCCAGGGGTGGCTCGCGCTCCGCCTTCTCCCCGCGCGCCTCCCAGGTCTTCTCCTTCACGGATGTGAGCACCCTGCGCATCGACGTGAAGGACAAGGCCACCAACAGCCCGCTCTACGTCAACTTCGACCTTCGCAACGAGGCTGGCGAGTGGAACGGCACGCTGCCCTTCCTCCCCAGGGACAAGACGCTCGTCTTCTCCGCCAGGGCCCTCAACGCCTCCGGCACCCTGCTCTTCCACGGCACCACCGAGCAGACCCTCGCCATCGGCGGACAGTCCATCATCATCGTCCTGACCGCCGCCAATGACGGTCGCGCCATCTCCATCCCACGCATCCGGAAGATCTCCGTCCCCTCCGCCTTCGGCTCCGACCAGAGCGGCAATGTGTCCTTCACCGTGGAGGCCAACACCGGAGAGAACCTCGACTACGAAATCATCTCGGCGGGGGGAAGCGGGACCTTCTATCCACCGACGGGCTCCATCTCCCTGGCGGCCACGGTGGGCACCTTCGTCAGTCAGTACGCTCCGCCCACCGTCTCCTCCAACACGGAGTTCGAGCACACGGTGAAGGTCACCAACGAGGCGGGCCACTCCGTCTCCACCACCTTCAAGACCCGGGTCAAGCCGCCCGGCACCACCGATGGTGTGATCGACACGGGCATCCAGGTGCTCTTCAACCCGGTCATCAACACGCTGAATTCGAGCCGTGTGCTCGGCACCGGAAACGTCATCTTCCAGGCCTCCGTGGCCGACAATGAAGCCGCGTCTTCGCTCCAGTACGCCTGGAGCTTCGCGCCCGCCTCCGGCACCAGCTTCGACCCGCTGCCGAGCTTCTCCGGCGCCACCAACCCCGCCACCCTGCGCGACTACACCACCGCCGTGCAGGGCATCATCACGCTCGAAGTCACCGATGGCGATGGCGGCAAGACCACGCTGCGCTACCCGCTCACCCCCAACCAGTTCCCCGACAACCCCACCGTCGAGGGCGGGCTGACCGGCATCAACTCCATCCGCGCCGGCGAGTCCCACACCTGCGTTCTCTTCAACAGCGGCGCCCTGCGCTGCTGGGGGCGCAACACCCTCGGCCAGCTGGGCTACGGCAACACCTTCACCGTCGGCGACAACGAGCAGCCCTACACCGCGGGGGATGTGGCGCTGGTGGGCGTGGGAGCCAGGCTCGCCCTCGGCGGAAACCATACCTGCGCCCTGCTGGACACCGGACTGGTGCGCTGCTGGGGCCAGAACACCCATGGCCAGCTCGGCTACAACACCACCGAGCACGTGGGGGATGGCGAGGCCATCGCCAGCTATGGCTACGTCAACCTGGGCGGCATCGCGGTGAAGCTCGCCGCCGGTTACGAGCACACCTGTGCCCTGATGAATACCGGCAAGGTGCGCTGCTGGGGCCGCAACAACTACGGCCAGCTCGGCCGGGGCGACACCCAGGACGTCGGCGACGACGAGCAGGTTTCCGAGCAGGGCAGCGACGTGGAGGTGGGCGGCGCGGTGAAGAACATCGTCGCCGGTGGCCATCACACCTGCGCCCTGCTGGACACCGGCGACGTGCGCTGCTGGGGCTACAACGGCCATGGCCAGCTGGGCTACGGCGACACCGAGACGGTGGGCAACAACGAGCACCCCTCGGTGGCCGGGAGCGTGGCGGTGGGCGGCCCCGTCATGCAGCTGACGGCCGGCGAGAACCACACCTGCGCCCTGCTCAACACCGGCAACGTGCGTTGCTGGGGCTACAACGGCTTTGGCCAGCTGGGCTACGGCAACACCAACACCCTCCGCGCGCCGACCGGCGATGTGGTGATGGGCGGCCAGGTGCTCCAGGTCTCCGCGGGCAAGCAGCACACCTGCGCCCTGCTGAGCACCGGCGACCTCAAGTGCTGGGGCAGCGGCGCCAGCGGCCGGCTCGGCTACGGCAGCGCCGCGACGCTGCTCGCGCCTCCCGCCTCCGGCGTGGACCTGGACGGCTCCACCGCCTTCCAGGTGACGACGGGCGCCAGTCACACCTGCGCCCTTCTGAGCACGGGGGCCGCCCGCTGCTGGGGTGACAACGCCTTCGGCCAGCTCGGCTACGGCAACGTCCTGGACATCGGCGACAACGAGTTGCCCTCCTCCGCGGGCGACATCCAGGTCCTCGCGCCGTAGCTCCCGCTCCCCATGGCTTCAGGGCGAGGGCTCTCGTGGGCCCTCGCCCCTTTTTCGTGCCCAGGCAGGTGACCTCCATGAAGAACGCCTCTCCTCGACTTCTGTTGGCGCTCGCTCTGGCGCTGCTCACGGGCTGCTCCGCCGCTTCCGACACCGGCGCGGCCCGGCTCGCCGTCTTCCTTCCCCACGCTGGCACTTCCGCCATCGCCCGCGTCTCCGTCACCGCCAGCGGCGCGGACATGCCCTCGGCGTCCGTGGACCTCGCTCCCGCCTCCAGCGTCCAGAGCGGCCGGCTCGGCGATATCCCCGTGGGCTCGCATCGCTCCTTCCTCGCCCAGGCCTTCGACGCTTCGGGCGCCCTGCTCTTCCAGGGCTCCGCCTCCGGCGTCTCCATCTCCGCCGGGCAGTCCTCCTTCATCGGCATCACCCTCCAGGAGCCCAACGCACCCCCGGCCTCCCTGAATGAGCCTCCGGTCATTGACGCCCTGGTCGCCTCCTCCACCTCCGTGCGCGTGGGCAATGCCCTCTCCCTGGCGGTCTCAGCCCATGGGCTCCACCCGGACGAGCCCCTCTCCTATGCGTGGTCCTCCTCCTCGGGCGCCTTCTCCTCGGCCTCCGCCAGCTCCACCGCGTGGGCCGCCTCCAACGACCCCGGCACGCAGACCCTGACGCTCACCGTGACGGACTCCGGCGGCCTCTCCGCCAGCGCCTCCCTGGACGTCACCGTCCTCGCTGGCGATGAGGAGGGCTCGGCACAGGTCACCCTCTCCTTCAACAGCGCGCCCCGGGTGGACTCCCTCGGTGCCACACCCGCGCGGCTGGCCGTGGGGCAGAGCACCGCTGTCTCCGTTTCGGCCTCGGACCTGGAGGGCGACAGCCTTTCCTACGCCTGGAGCGCCTCCTGCGAGGGCTCCTGGGCCAATGCCTCCTCAAGAGCCGCCCGGTTCATTCCCTCCGCGCTCCCCGCCGGCAATTGCAACAACTGCGAGCTCACCGTCGCGGTGTCCGATGGGCGCGGCGGGCAGAGCACCGGCACCCTGTCCCTGTGTGTCGGCACGACTCCCGAGCCCCACCACTTCAATCCCTTCATCCTCCGCTCCTACAGCTCCACCCTCCCGTGGGAGCACATCTCCGCGGCGCAGGTGCTCACCTACGAGGTGGCGGCCAGCGACCCCGAGGGCTCCGCGCTCTCCTTCTCCTGGGCCGCGAACACGGGCTCGCTGGGCACTCCGGCCAACACCGCCTCCCAGAGCCGCACGACCTGGACGGCCCCCTCCTGCGTCGGTGGAGACACGACCCCCATCATCACCGCCACCGTCACCAATGCCTTCAACCTGACGGCCACGAGCAGCTTCACGGTGATGGGGCTGCCCACCTGCATCCTCTCGGAGTGGGTGCCGACGGACGCCATGGCCGCGGCTCGCAGGGACTCCACGGCGACGCTGCTGCTCAATGATCAGGTGCTCGCCGCGGGGGGACAGAACACCACCGCCCTCGCGACGGCCGAGCTGTACACCGCGACCGCGGGCACCTGGAGCTCCGCCGGCGTCATGCGCTCCGCTCGCTACCTCCACACGGCCACGCGACTGCAGAACGGCACCGTGCTCGTCGCGGGGGGCTACAACAGTGGGAGCGGCTACCTCGCGGCGGCGGAGCTGTACACCCCGGGCTCGGGCACCTGGAGCGCGACGGGCGCCATGCGCGCCCCCCGCTATCTCCACACGGCGACGCGGCTGCTCAACGGCAAGGTGCTCGTCGCGGGCGGCTTCAACAGTGCGAGCGCCTACCTGGGGACGGCGGAGCTGTACGATCCGGCCTCGGGCACCTGGAGCACCACGGGCGCCATGGCTTCGCCCCGTGGCTACCACACGGCGACACTGCTGCCCGACGGCAGGGTGCTCGTCGCGGGGGGCCGAGGCACCAGCTTCCTGGCGACCGCGGAGCTGTACGACCCGGCCTCGGGCACCTGGAGCACGACGACCGGCGCCATGGCCTCCATTCGCGCCAGCCACACGGCGGCACTGCTGACCAACGGCAAGGTGCTCGTCGCAGGGGGAAGCAACACGAGCACCTCGCTGGCGACCGCGGAGCTGTACGACCCGGCCTCGGGCACCTGGAGTGCGACGGGTCCCATGGCCTCGCCTCGCTCCAGCCTCGCGGCGCTGGTGCTGAACAACGGCAGGGTCCTCGTCTCGGGGGGACGCAGCGGTAGCTCCTCCCTGGCAACGACGGAGGTCTACCTCCCGGCCTCGGGCACCTGGAGCGCGTCGGGTTCGATGACCTCACCTCGCGCGAACCACACGGCGACCCTGCTCCCCAACGGCAAGCTTCTCGTCTCAGGGGGCGTCCGCGGGAGCACGCCTCTCTCGACGGCGGACCTCTATGCACCCTGAGCCCCGCTGCTTCCTTCCCTCCTCCACGAGGCCTGCCTCATGACAAAGACTTCCACTCGCCTGGGGCTGGCACTCGTGCTGGCACTGCTCGCAGGCTGCTCCGCCTCTTCCTCCGGCAACGGCTCCACCCAGCTCGCCGTCTCCGTGCCCCAGGCGCTCGCCGCCTCCGTGACCCGCATCTCCGTCACCGCCAGCGCCGCCGATTTTTCCTCCGTCTCCGTCGACCTCGCCTCCACCGACGGCGCGTGGGGCGGCGTGCTCGGCAACCTCCCCGCGGGCGCCAACCGGTCCTTCCTCGCCCAGGCCTTCGACACCTCGGGCACCCTGCTCTTCCAGGGCTCCGCCTCCGGCGTCTCCATCGTCGCCAACCAGACGGCCCTCGTCGTCATCACCCTCCAGCAGGTCAACGCGCCGCCTCCCTTCCTCAACGAGGCTCCGCTCATTGACTCCCTGGTGGCCTCTTCCACCTCCGTCACCGCGGGCGGCTCGCTTTCCCTCGTCGCCGCCGCGCACGACCCCAACCCAGGCGACACCTTCTCTTTCGCCTGGTCCTCCACCGCGGGCGCCTTCTCCTCGGCCACCTCGGCCTCCACCTCCTGGACGGCGCCTGCCTCCACCGGCCTCCAGACGCTCACCTTCACCGTGACGGATTCCCAGGGCCTCGCCTCCTCCCTCTCCCTTTCCGTCTACGTCACCGACAGCGGGGCGCAGGGCTCCGCGCTCATCTCCATCTCCCTCAACACCTCACCCCAGGTCACCGCCCTCAACGCGTCCCCCACCCAACTGGCCGTGGGGCAGACCACCTTCGTCTCCGCCGTGGCCTCGGACCTGGATGGCGACAGCCTTTCCTACGCATGGAGCGCCTCCTGCGAGGGCTCCTGGGCCAACGCCTCCTCCAGCTCCGCCCAGTTCACGCCCTCCGCGCTTCCCGCCAGCGCCTGCAACAACTGCGGCCTGACGGTCTCTGTCTCCGACGGACGTGGCAGGCAGAACACCGGCACCGTGGCCCTGTGCGTCCGCGAGACCTCCACCCACCACTTCAATCCCGTCATCGTCTCCTCCTCCAGTTCCTCGAACACCGCCTCTCCCGGGCAGGTGCTCACCTTCCAGGTGACGGCTGGCGATCCCGAGGGCTCCGCGCTCTCCTTCTCCTGGGCGGCCAACACCGGCTCGCCAGGCATCCCGACCCACGGCGCCTCCACGAGCAGCACCTCCTGGACGGCCCCCTCCTGCGTCGATGACGGGGTGACGCCCGTCATCACCGTCACCGTCACCAACGCCTTCGACCTCACGGCCACCCGGAGCTTCCCGGTGACGGGGCTGCCGGTCTGTGGCTCCTCGGAGGAGCACTCCCCTCCCATCATCCTCGCCGCCTCCGGCTCCTCGGACACCGCTTCTCCCGACGAGGAACTCACCTTCATGGTGTTGGCCAGTGACCCCGAGGGCTCCGCGCTCTCCTTCTCCTGGGAGGCCAACACCGGCTCGCTGGGCACACCTGACGATGGCGCCTCCACCAGCGGCATCTCCTGGACGGCCCCCTCCTGTGTCGATGACGGAATGACGCCTGTCATCACCATCACCGTCACCAACGCCTTCAACCTCACGACCACCTGGATCTTCTCGGTGGTGGGGCTGCCGGACTGTGGCTCCTCTGAGGAGCACGCCCCTCCTGTCATCGTTTCCTCCTCCAGTTCCTCGGGCACCGCGTCTCCCACCCAGGTGCTCACCTTCGAGGTGGTGGCCAGCGACCCCGAGGGCTCCTCGCTCTCCTTCGCCTGGACCGCCACCACCGGAGCGCTGGGCACCCCGACCCATGGCGCGTCCACGAGCAGCACCTCCTGGACGGCCCCCTCCTGTGCCGATGACGGGGTGACGCCTGCCATCACCGTCACCGTCACCAATGCCTTCGGCCTCACCGTCACCCGGAGCTTCCCGGTGACGGGGCTGCGCAGCTGTGCCGCCGAGGGCTGGGCCTTGACGGGCGCCCTGGCCTCACCTCGCTACGAGCACACGGCGACGCTGCTGCCCAACGGCAGGGTGCTCGTCGCGGGAGGAAGCCAGGGCGGCTTCCTGGCCACGGCGGAGCTGTACGACCCGGCCTCGGGCACCTGGAGCGAGACGGGCACCATGGCCTCGCCTCGCCTCCTCCACGCCGCCACGCTGCTGCCCAACGGCAAGGTGCTCGTCTCGGGCGGACAGAGCGTTGGCCGCAACCTCTCGGAGGCGGAGTTGTACGACCCGGCCTCGGGCACCTGGAGCACCACGGGCGCCATGGCCTCGACCCGCTATGGCCACACCGCGACGCTGCTGCCCAATGGCAAACTCCTCGTCACCGGTGGCGTCAGCGACGGCGTACGTCTGGAGACGGCGGAGCTGTACGACCCGGCCTCGGGCACCTGGAGCACCACGGGCGCCATGGCCTCGATCCGCTATGGCCACACCGCGACGCTGCTGCCCAATGGCAAACTCCTCGTCACCGGTGGCATCGGCGCGAGCGACTACGAGGCGACGGCGGAGCTGTACGACCCGGCCTCGGGCACCTGGAGCACCACGAGCGCCATGACCGCGCCCCGTGGGTACCACACGGCGACGCGTCTGCCCGATGGCAAGGTCCTCATCGCGGGGGGACAAAGTGGCGGTACCAGCTACCTGGCGACGGCGGAGCTGTACGATCCGGCCTCGGGCACCTGGAGCGCCACGGGCGCCCTGGCCTCGCCTCGCGCCGCCCATACGGCGACGCTGCTGCCCGACGGCAAGCTCCTCGTCTCGGGAGGCATCCGTAGCGGCGGCCTCCTCGCGGAGGCGGAGGTGTACGACCCGGCCACCGCCACCTGGAGGGCTGCCACTTCCATGGTCCTCCCCCGCATCTGGCACACGGCGACGCTGCTGCCCAACGGCAGGGTCCTCGTCGCGGGGGGCTACGATGAGAGCGGCAAGCTCGCGGCGGCGGAGGTGTACCTGCTGCCCGTGGTTGCTTCGCGTGCCACCGCGGGCTGGTCCTCGGGCGCCCTGTCCTCGCCTCGGCTCCGCCACACCGCGACGCGGCTGCCCAACGGCAAGGTCCTCGTCGCGGGGGGTGACGGGAACACCATCCTCGCGACGGCGGAGCTGTACGACCCGGCCTCGGGAACCTGGAGCAAGACCGGCTCCATGACCTCGCCTCGCTCCTTGCACACGGCGACGCTGCTGCCCGACGGCAGGGTCCTCGTCGTGGGGGGGTACGGCGAGAGCACCCCTCTCGAGACGGCGGAGATCTACGACCCGGCCGCAGGCACCTGGAGCACGACGGGCTCCATGGCCGTATTTCGCGACAGACACACGGCGACGCTGCTGCCCAGCGGCAGGGTCCTCGTCGCAGGGGGAACCTATGAGGGCGGCCCCATGGCGGAGGAATACGACCCGACCTCGGGCACCTGGAGCGTGACCGGCGCCATGGCCTCGCGTCGCACCGACCACACGGCGACGCTGCTGCCCGATGGCACGGTCCTCGTCGCGGGGGGAGACAACAACAGGTGGGGCAATAGCCTTGAGACGGCAGAGGTGTACGACCCGGCCTCGGGCATCTGGAGCACCACCGGCGCCATGGCCTCGCCTCGCATGTGGCACACGGCGACGCTGCTGCCCGACGGCAAGGTCCTCGTCTCAGGGGGAAGTGGCTGGGAAAGTGGCCTCTCGGAAGTGTACGACCCGGCCTCGGGCATCTGGAGCGAGACCGGCGCCATGGCCTGGCCTCGCAACTTGCACACGGCGACGCTGCTGCCCGACGGCAAGGTCCTCGTCTCAGGGGGGACCTATGGCGATGGCGGCGTCCTCGCGGAGGCGGAGCTATACGACCCGACTTCGGGCACCTGGAGCGAGACCGGCTCCATGGCCTTGCATCGCTACAGTCACACGGCGACGTTGCTGCCCAACGGCAGGGTCCTCGTCGTGGGACTCGGCGCGGCGGAGCTGTACGACCCGGCTTCGGGCACCTGGAACACACCCGGCTCCATGGTCTCGCCTCGCCAGGCCCACACGGCGACACTGCTGCCCAACGGCAAGGTCCTTGTCGCGGGGGGACACAACGACGATAGCGGCCTCCTCGAGACGGCGGAGGTGTACGACCCGGCTTCGAAAAGCTGGAGAGCCACGGGCGCCATGGCCTCGTCTCGCTCTGGCCACACCGCGACGCTGCTGCCTAGCGGCAAGGTCCTCGTCGCGGGGGGAGCTGGCTGGGAAGGTGGCCTCGCGGAAGTGTACGAGCCGACCTCTGGCACCTGGAGCGCGACCGGCTCCATGACCTGGTCTCGCCTCCGCCACACGGCGACGCTGCTGAACGACGGCAGGGTCCTCGTCTCAGGGGGAACTGGCTCGGAAGGTGGCCCCTCGGAAGTGTACGACCCGGCCTCGGGCACCTGGAGCACGACCGACTCCATGTCCTCGCCCCGTGAGAGCCACACGGCGACGCTGCTGCCCGACGGCAGGGTCCTCGTCGCGGGGGGATGGAGCAACGACGGCGCCCTCGCGACAGCGGAGGTGTACGACCCGAGTTCGGACACCTGGAGCGCGACCGTCTCCATGGCCTCGCCTCGCTCCTGGCATACGGCGACGCTGCTGCCCGACGGCAAGGTCCTCGTCGCAGGGGGAAATGGCTGGGAAGGTGGCCTCGCGGAAGTGTACGACCCGGCCTCGGGCACCTGGAGCGCGACCGGCGCCCTGGCCTCGCCTCACGATGGCCACACGGCGACGCTGCTGAACGACGGCACGGTCCTCATCGCGGGAGGGTATGGCGAGAACGCCCCCCTCGCGGAGGCGGAGGTCTACGACCCGGCCTCGGGCACCTGGAGCAAGACCGACTCCATGTCCTCGCCTCGCGAGGGGCACACAGCGACGCGGCTGCCCAATGGCACGGTCCTCGCCGCGGGCGGATACGACAACTCACGCACCCTTGCGACGGCGGAGGTGTATACGCCCGGAACCGCCAGTAACACCGTGGGTTGGGCCTCGACGGGCGCCATGGCCTCGTCTCGCGTCCTCCACTCAGCGACGCTGCTGAACAACGGCAAGCTCCTCGTCGCGGGGGGAGTCAACGAGAGCGAATTCCTAGCGACAGCGGAGGTGTACGAACCGGCCTCGGGCATCTGGAGCGCGGCAGCCTCCATGGCCTCACCCCGCGCCGGTCACACGGCGACGCTGCTGAACAACGGCAAGCTCCTCGTGTCGGGCGGTTACGACGAGAGCGGCCTCCTCGCGGAAGTGGAGCTGTACGCTCCTGACGCGGGTACCTGGAGCGCGGCGGGCGCCATGGTCTCGCCTCGCCAGGACCACACGGCGACGCTGCTGCCCGACGGCAAGGTCCTCGTCGTGGGAGGGTACGGCGAGAGCACCCTCCTCGCGGAGGCGGAGGTGTACGACCCGAACTCGGGCACCTGGAGCGCCGCCGCTTCCATGGCGTCCCCTCGTCTTCGCCACACGGCGACGCGACTGCCCGACGGCAGGGTACTCGTCTCTGGGGGAGCCAACGACAGCGGCTCGCTTGCGACGGTGGAGGTGTACGAACCGGACGCGGGCACCTGGAGCGTGACGGGCACCATGGCTTCGCCTCGCTCCTCGCATACGGCGACGCGGCTTCCCGACGGAAGGATCCTCGTCGCGGGGGGAGAGGGCGACAGCGGCCTCCTCGAGACGGCGGAGGTGTATGACCCGGCCTCGGGCACCTGGAGTTCTACGGGCCCCATGGCCTCACCCCGCGCCAGCCACACGGCGACGCTGCTGCCCAACGGCAAGGTCCTCGTTTCGGGGGGCTACAGCGAGAGCGGCTACCTGGCGGAATCCGAGATGTACGACCCGGCCTCGGGCACCTGGAACGCAACTGGCGTCATGGCCTCGCCCCGCCTCCTCCACACGGCGACGCTGCTGCCCAGCGGTCAGATCCTCGTCTCGGGGGGATACGATGGCCGCTACCTAGCGACAGCGGAGCTGTGTACGCCCGGAGATTCGAGTGGCTTCGCGGGAGGGGTCTCGACGGGCTCCCTGGCCCCGCGCCGCTCCATCGACCCAGCGACGCTGCTGCCCGACAACAAGCTCCTGCGACGCTATCAGCCCCCTGGCAACGGCGGCGGCGCGGCGACCCGATGGCCGGGCCCTCGTCTCGAGCGGCGCAGGTAGAGACGGCATCCCTGGTGGCGGGGCTCAGTCCACGTACCGAGCCCCGCCAGTCATTGGCTTCAATCCCAGACACATCGCCGGACCCAGCACACGGGGACCGCGGCTTCATTCCCTCAACATCGAGGCTTGCCTCATGACAAAGACTTCCACTCGATTGGGACTGGCGCTCGTGCTGGCGCTGCTCGCGGGCTGCTCCGCCTCTTCCTCCGGTACCGGCGCCACCCAGCTCGCCGTCTCCGTGCCCCAGGCGCTCGCCGCCACCGTCACCCGCATCTCCGTCACCGCCAGCGCCGCCGATTTCCCCTCCGTCTCCGTGGACCTCATCTCCACCGACGGTGCCTGGGGCGGCGTCCTCGGCAACATCCCTGCAGGCTCCAACCGCTCCTTCCTCGCCCAGGCCTTCGACACCTCGGGCACCCTGCTCTTCCAGGGCTCCGCCTCCGGCGTCTCCATCGTCGTCAACCAGATGGCACTCGTCGTCATCACCCTCCAGCAGGTCAGCGCTCCGCCTCCCTTCCTCAATGCGGCCCCGCTTATCGACTCCCTGGTGACCTCTTCCACCTCCGTCGCCGCGGGCGGCTCGCTCTCTCTCGTCGCCGCCGCGCATGATCCCAACCCGGGCGACACCCTCTCCTACGCCTGGTCCTCCTCCTCGGGCGCCTTCTCCTCGGCCTCCTCGACCTCCACCTCCTGGACGGCGCCTGTCTCCTCCGGCCTCCAGACCCTCACCTTCACCGTGACGGACGCCCAGGGCCTCTCATCCGAGAAGTCCCTTTCCGTCTACGTCACCGCCGACGGGGAGGAGCACTCGAATCCCATCATCGTTTCCTCCTCCAGTTCCTCGGACACCGCTTCTCCCGGCCAGGAGCTCACCTACGAGGTGGAGGCCAGCGATCCCCAGGGCTCCGCGCTCTCCTTCTCCTGGCACGTCAATGCCGGCTTGCTGGGCATCCCGACCCACGGTGCCTCCACGAGCAGCACCTCCTGGACGGCGCCCTCCTGTGTCGAGGCGGGCGCCCCCCCTGTCATCGCCGTCACCGTCACCAACGCCTTCAACCTCACGGCAACCCGGAGGTTCTCGGTGGCGGGGCTGCCAGGCTGTGCCAGCACGGGTTGGGCCCTGACCGGCGCCATGGCCTCACCTCGCAGTGGCCACACGGCGACGCTGCTTCTCAACGGCAAGGTCCTCGTCGTGGGAGGGTACGGCGAGAGCACCCTCCTCGCGGAGGCGGAGGTGTTCGACCCCGCCTCGGGCACCTGGAGCGACACCGGCCCCTTGGCCTCGGCTCGCTATGGCCACACGGCGACGTTGCTGCCCAACGGCAAGGTCCTCGTCGCGGGGGGAGATTCCGAGAGCGATACCCTCGCGACGGCGGAGGTGTACGACCCGGCCTCGGGCACCTGGAGCGACACCGGCTCCATGGCCTCACCTCGCAGCAGCCACACGGCGACGCTGCTTTCCAACGGCAAGGTCCTCGTCGCGGGGAGAGATTCCGAGAGCGGCGGCATGGCGGAGGTCTACGACCCGGCCTCGGGCACCTGGAGCGCGACCGGCTCCATGGCCTCATATCGCAGTGCATCCACGGCGACGCTGCTGCCCAGCGGCAAGGTCCTCGTCACGGGCGGTTTGGGCGCGAGCGGATTCCTCGCGACGGCGGAGGTGTACGACCCGGCCTCGGGCACCTGGAGCAGCACTGGCTCCATGGCCTTCACGCGCTATGGCCACACGGCGACGCTGCTTCCCAACGGCAAGGTCCTCGTTTCAGGGGGAGGCGGTAGCGGAGACCTCCGCGCGAAGGCGGAGGTGTACGACCCGGCCTCGGGCACCTGGAGCACGACGGGCTCCATGGCTTGGCCTTGCTACGACCACACGGCGACGCTGCTGAACGACGGTAGGGTCCTCGTCTCGGGGGGCTACGGCGAGAGCGACCTCCTCGCGACGTCGGAGGTGTACGACCCGGCCTCGGGCACCTGGAGCGACACCGGAGCCCTGGCCTCGCCTCGCGGTGGCCACACGGCAACGCTGCTGCCCAACGGTCAGGTCCTCGTCGCGGGGGGAGAAGGCACCTTTGGCGACATCCACGCGACGGCGGAGGTGTCTACGTTCGAAACTGCCAGGCCCCCCGTGCGTTGGGCCTCTACGGACGCCCTGGTCCCACCACGTGATGGCGGCGGTGCTGCTCCCCACGGGACTCGTCCTCGTCTCAACGGGCGCAGGTAGGGACGACATCCCTGGCGGCGGAGCAGCACACGCATCAGGCCTCGCCAGTCATTGGCTTCAATCGCAGACACATCGCCCCCCGACGCACGGGGGCCGCCCTCATTTCATCAACCGCAAGGAATTGCCTCATGAAAAAACCCTCCATGCACCTGCTGCTCGCGCTCACGCTGGCGCTGCTCGCGGGCTGCTCCGCCTCTTCCTCCGACACCGGCTCCACCCAGCTCGCCGTCTCCGTGCCCCAGGCGCTCGCCGCCTCCATCACCCGCGTCTCCGTCACGTCCAGCGCAGCC
Source organism: Corallococcus sp. CA047B (assembly GCF_003612065.1). Taxonomy (NCBI): domain Bacteria; kingdom Pseudomonadati; phylum Myxococcota; class Myxococcia; order Myxococcales; family Myxococcaceae; genus Corallococcus; species Corallococcus sp. CA047B. Next base: position 13,481 of record NZ_RAWD01000003.1, on the reverse strand, counting down.
GATTTCCCCTCCGTCTCCGTGGACCTCGCGTCCTCCAACGGCGCCTGGGGCGGCGTCCTCGGCAACATCCCTGCGGGCGCCAACCGCTCCTTCCTCGCCCAGGCCTTCGACACCTCGGGCACCCTGCTCTTCCAGGGCTCCGCCTCCGGCGTCTCCATCGTCGCGAACCAGACGGCCCTCGTCGCCATCACCCTCCAGCAGGTCGACGCGCCGCCTCCCTTCCTCAATGCGGCCCCGCTCATCGACTCCCTGGTGACCTCTTCCACCTCCGTCGCCGCGGGCGGCTCGCTCTCCCTCATCGCCGCCGCGCACGACCCCAACCCGGGCGACACCCTTACCTACGCCTGGTCCTCCACCGCAGGCGCCTTCTCGTCGGCCTCTTCGGCCTCCACCTCCTGGACGGCACCTGCCTCCACCGGCCTTCAGACACTCACCTTCACCGTCACGGACCCCGGCGGCCTCTCCACCCTCTTCTCACTGACCATCAATGTCCTGTCTGGTGGCGGGCAGGGGGATGCGCAGCTCTCCATCGCCTTCAACTCCTCGCCCCGCGTCGCCGCCCTTACCGCGACCGCCTCTCAATTGGCCGTGGGGCAGACCACCTCCGTCTCTGTCTCAGCCTCGGACCTGGATGGCGACGGCCTCTCCTACGCATGGAGCGCTTCCTGCGAGGGCGCCTGGACCCATGCCTCCTCCAGCTCCGCCCAGTTCACGCCCTCCGCGCTCCCCGCCGGCTCCTGCAACAACTGTGAGCTCACCGTCGCTGTCTCCGACGGACGTGGCGGGCAGACCACCGGAACCGTGGCACTGTGTGTTGCCAATACCTCTCCGGCCCCCAACCACCTCCCTCCCCTCATCATCCACACCTACCGCTCCTCGGACTCCGCCTCCGCGGCACAGGTGCTCACGTACGAGGTGGTGGCCAACGATCCCGAAGGCTCCGCGCTCACCTTCTCCTGGGCCGCCAACACCGGTTCGCTGGGCGCACCCGCCAGTGGCCCCTCCAACAGCCGCATCACCTGGACGGCTCCCTCCTGTGTCACCGGGGGCACTCCCACGCTCATCACCACCACTGTCACCAACGCCTTCAACCAGACGGCCACCCAGAGCTTCGCGGTGACGGGGCTGTCGAGCTGTACCCCCTAGTCCTATGACCGGGTGAAGTCCGTGGGTTGGTAATGGAACTTCGCTCGGGCCTTCGGCACGGTAAATCGCCAGCGAATCCGGAGCTTCTGGCGATTGGCCCACTTCTGCCATGCCTGCGTTTCGCATTGGAGCTTGGTAACCGTCCGACCAACGACGTGCCGGATCGACGGAAGGCGGACGGCTGGCGTGCACGGCACGAGCCGTGACGGATGGAGACGCGAGGCTTCAGGCCGCGTCGGCAGCGCGCAGTCGCTTCCACTCGTGCGGCAGCAGCTCCGCGATGCGGGCATTCGGGTGCGTCTGGACGCGCAGCAGCACGTCGGCGAGGTAGTCCTCGGGATTGACGCCATTGGCCTCGCAGGTGGCGACGAGGGCGTAGAGGCCGGCGAGGTTCTCGCCCGCGGCTTCGTGGCCGACGAAGAGAAAGTTCTTCCTGCCCAGGGCCGCTTTTCTCAGCGCCGCCTCGCTGCGGTTGTTGTCCAAGGGCAGGCGCTCGTCGGAGACGAAACGGGTGAGCGCGTCCCACTGTTTTCGAGCGTAGGAGAGGGCCTGCCCCAGCGGCCCCTTGGGCAGGTGGCGCGGGGCCTGCTCCTCCAGCCCGGCACGCAGCGCGGCGAGGACAGGCGCGCTGTGCTGCAGTCGCAGCTCTCGGTGGGCTTCTGCGCGCACGAGGCCCGCGTCGCGGGCCTGCGCCTCCACGCGGTAGAGGGCGAGGATGAAGTCCAAGGCCTCACGGGCTTCCGGCGCGGTGGGAAGCGCGTCGAAGAAGCGGCGGCGCACGTGCGCCCAGCAGCCGACGCGCACGCGCCCTTCGGGCAGCGTCACCGCGTTGTAGCCCGTGTACGCGTCCGCCACGAGGGCGCCCCGGGTGCCGCCCAGCACGTCCTTGGGCGTCGTGCTGGCGCGCCCCAAGCTGAAACGGTAGCCCACCAGCCACTCGCCCTTCGGCGTCTGGGTAAGGAGGTCCAAAGTTAGCCTTGGCGCGTCTTCTTCACGTCCAGCACGCGAAGCGGCGTCTCGTCGGCCCACACCACCTCGGCGGCCGCAATGCCTTGCAAGAGGTGCGACGAGAGAGGCCGCGCCACCGAGGCGGCCTGGTGGAAGAGGTCCGTCAGTGTGCTGCGATGCATGGGCACACGGGCCCTTTCAATCCGCTGCGCCAACCGGTGGAGGGGCATGGCGTCGGCGCATTTGGACGTCACCACGTGCGCCAGGAAGCCTGGGCCGTACTCGCCCCGGTCCACCACCTTCTGGGGGGCGGGCGCTGTCACCACGCCCTGGCCGCAAGCGCACGCAAGGGCCTCCTGGATGTGCACCTGGCGCTCGAAGAAGGCGGGCACGTACTCGTACACCACCGAGGTGCGGCCCTGTCCCAGCGGCTTCAAGTCCTCGCTGCCGCACGCTGGGCAGTGCCGCGATTCGGGCGGCACCGCGTGCCGCACCTCGCGCGTCGGGGCCTCCACGGCCTTCCGGGCCGCGCGCTCCCGGCGCTTCGCCAGGGAGGCCTCGGCTTGTGCCGCTTGCTGCCCGGGGTTTCGTGCCTCGCCTCTCAGCTGCTGGGCGACAGGCGGTAGCTCCTTCCGTCTTCTTGCCAAAGACGCGCCGCTCCAGCGCGGCCATCTTCGACTCCAGCGACGTCATCCGCTCGCGAAGCTCCTCGGCCTCCTCACGCCAGGGGCAGAAATGGTCGAGGGGGAGGACTCTGGGCACCCGCTCTCAACGACGCGCCGGGTAGGGCATTCACGACGTGACGTGCTCAGCTACCTGTACGCCCCGGGGGCGCCCAGGCAGGCTGGCGCTTCACCTCGGCCACGTCGATGCCGTCCAGCAGCATCGCCAGCTGCGTGGCGTCCAGCGTCACCGCCTTCGCCTCCGCCTCCACCCGGGGCAGCCGGAAGCGGCCCGTCTCCAGCCGCTTGTAGAGCAGCACGAAGCCGCCCCGGCTCCACGTCAGCACCTTGATGCGGTCGCCCACGCGCGACGTACGCCACGTCGGTGCCCACCGCGAAGCGCACCCGCGCTCCGCTCGCCGCCATCACCTCCACCACCGGCTCGGCCGCTGCTGTCGCCGTCGCCACCTGCACCGGTAACAGACGCACCGGCTCACCTCGCGCCGGCTCGGCCCGTCGCCTCCGGTACACCCACGACTGCAACGTGCTCAGCCTCACGCTCCGCGCCAACGCGAACTCCTGCTGCGTCTGCCCGCTGGACTCAAAGGCTTCCGCGATGCGCGCCCACTCCGGCTTCTCCACCTGCTTCGCCATGCCCGGAAGCGTCCGCCGTGCACCACTACCCCGGCAATCCCTCACGGCACGTCCTTGGCCGGACGGTTACGCAGCACCCGCACCGACTCACGTCCCCGGTGCGTCAGCGACTCCAGCGCTACCCTGTCCGCCTGCTTCAACTTCACCCCTCCGGCTTCGCGCGTATTCCCTCATGCACGAGCAACACCCAGATAGCCCGCACATGAACCTCCTCCCGGTCAAAGGACTGGGCCGTGGCATCCAGGAAACCAACGTCTCCCGTTCGCCGCTTTCAGCCGGATTCGAACTCCCGCTGCAACTTCTGGACTACCTTCTTGAATGAGTTGACGGTTTCCAAGCGCCCCTCGCTGAGATCGTCATGGAAGAAGTCCACGAAGAACTCCTCCGGCCACAAAAGAAGTGAGCCATCTTCATCTTGACGGACGCGCCAATATTCCGAGGCCCGGTTGTCAATAACATTGAACAAACAGGCCGGAACACTGCGGCACACATCAAAGCCATTAAGGATCTGATATTCGGCCCCTCCGCCATAGGGCTCAGTCGGCAGACTAAAGGTGAGTGCAAGGACGAGGTAATCACTGCCTATTTGCAGCTGATATGACGTTGAATGGCCTTGAGCTATTCGCAGCAGGATTTTCTGCTCGTCACTCAACTTGTCAGCAATGCACCTGACCATCATGGCATACCTTCATCCCTGAGCTTGGTCTTCAGTTCTACGACTTGTCCCGTGACTTGATTCTGAGCGGCATGCGTTTCAATTTTTGTTCCATCCTTAGCGACATGATTTCCACCTGAAACTTTCTGCCAGTCGGTTGCGTTGCCTCCGTGCTGGCTTCCCAGTCGAGGCGCATCACGATATGGCGTCTTCGTTCCCGCCCCTGCGATGACCTCTCCCTTACCTGCAAGTATCTTTGATGTCTGCGCTGAGCTTGCGAGTGACTTCTCAAGGTTTACGCCTTGAGCCAAGGATCGAGCTTCCGTACTTACTATCGCGCTTCTGCTGCCGCCCGTTATACCGCCCATGAAGCCGAAGGCTGCAGATTCAGCCGCAGCGCCAAGAACACCGTTTGCTCCCCCCCATTGGACATTCCCAGTGGAGAGATATTGATCCAACGCGTTCAGGCCGCCCCCAACAGCCCCGGCGATGGCCATGGGGGGAAGGAGTGCGAGCAGAACAGGATTGCGCCCATCGGGATCAATGAACCGATATGGGCTGTTGTTGGCGTAGGAGTAACGATTGAAAGCACTCCCCGTATTACTGTCCGTGATCACTGGATCAATGCTCAAGAACCGCGCCGCCACCGGGTCGTAATACCGCTGCTGCATATAGACCAGGCCGGTGTCGCTGTCGTTCACATGCCCCGTGAAGCCGAGGGTCGGCTCCGCACCGCTGTGCGTCAGGCCATACGGTTCATAGAAGGTCCGGCTCTGAATCGTGCGCGCCGAATCCGTGCGCGCCACCACACTGCCCAGGCCATCGGTATGCACGTAGGACACGCCGATATCGGCCAGGAGCGTGCCGCCCAGGTACACATACCTGCTTTCCACGGGCGCCGAGGCTCCCACCGCGGTCATTCCGTAGAGCAGTTGTCCATCCTGCGTGTAGAGCTGGAGCTGCGTCTGGTTGCTGCCATCGGTCTTGACGATCTTGATTCGCCGACCGCGCCCATCGTACGCGTAGGCCGCCTTCCCGGTGGCTGACGTCATGCGGTTGGCCAGATCGAACGCATAGGCCTGCCCGCCGCGCTTCACGATGTTTCCACCGCTGTCATAGGTGTAGCCGAAGCTGTACGACGCGGCATTGCTGCTGATGCTGGTCAAGCGGTTGCGTGCATAGTCGATGGCGTGCGTGCTCGTGCGCGCCGTCGCGCCCGAGGTGACCGTGGTCGAAACGATGTTGTCGAGCGCATCGTTGCCGTAGGTGACATCACCCCACCGCCCAGGTGCACCGACCCGACTCAGGCGGTCGAGCGCGTCGTAGGCCATGTAGCGCGAGTTGGGGCCCTCGAGATCTTCAATGGCAATGACGTTGCCGTTCTCGTCATAGCTGTAGACATCATCCAGCACGCCCGTGTCGCTGACCCGCTCCGGCAAGCCGCGTACCGTCTGCGTCATCGTATGGACGATGCCGTTGGCGTAGGTGAAGCCGGCAATGGCCCCGCTGGGGTGATAGGTGATGGAGCTGGCGTAGCCGCTCACCCCGCTCGGTTCGCCCAGCGCATTGGGGCTGTAGGTGATGGCCGTGCGCGCCGTATCAGGGTAGGTCAGCTTGAGCAGTGACGCGTTGGCGTCGTAGGCGCGATGGATGAGGTACGTCCGGCCGCCGTAGTCGAGCTTCTCCTCTTCCAGCAGACGGCGGCGATTGTAGGTGTTGGTCCAGGCCGCGCCGTTGGACGTGTTCGTCAGCGGCAAACCGTCAGCCGTATAGGTTTGCGTGATGGACGGGCTGCCGTCGCCGAAGAGCGTGCTCGTCATGCGATTCAACCCATCGTAGTCGTACGTGATCTTCCTGGAGGGCATGACACTGGCGCTGTCGCAGTTGCCTGGCGACGGCAAGGCCAGGCCACCGGCGCGCCAGGCGATGTTGCCGGCCGCATCGTAGGCTTGCACGGTGGCGCCGGTCTCGGGCTCGATCGTCTTGCACAGGCGCTGATGGGCGTCGTAGACGTAGTTGCGCTTGGAGAAAACGCCGCCCACGCCACGGATGATGGCTGTCGTCCGCCCGAACACGTTGCGCGCAATCGTCGCCGTCAGTCCATACGGCTGCACGATGGTGGCCGGAGCCGCTTCCGATGGCTGGTCGAGTGCCCAGAATCGGGTGTCGGACACCTCGCCGCGCGCATTGGTCACGCGCCGCACGAAGCCGTTCAGGTAGTCGGTGGAGGTCGTCAGGTCTCCCAGTTCGCTCGCCGTGGTGATGCTGATGACACGGCCCAGCGCATCGTAGACCGTGTTGGCGCCGTCAGGGCTCTCGCTGATGTCACTGATGCTTCGCTGCGGATACGACTCGAAGGTGGGCTTGCCGTTGAAGTCGAAGCGGCGCAGGACCATGCGGCGCGTGCCCTCCTCGTCGCCTGTGTCGAAAGTGCGCGTCAGCAGCGGGCGGAACAAGGCATCCAGGTAGGTGACCTTGCGCGCGTTGCCTGTCGACACCGTCTGGCGCCAGTGCCCTGCGGGCAGGCCGTACTCATCGGTATCAACGGGTTCCAGCACCATCGAGGTGGCATTCCACGCCACCGTATCGCCGACCGGATACGTGATGAGATTGAGCCTGCCCATCGCATCGTAGCCGTAGCTGGTCGAAAAGCCCGCCGCGTCGGTGGTGGACATGATTTGACCGATGCTGTTGATGACCGAGCTCTCGGTCGCGCCGGTCGGATAGTGGGTGTTCTGCGGCAGGCCTGCCTTGTAGTTCGAAAACGTGGTCGTCTGGTTCCTGCCATCCTTGCGACTGGCCAGCGTGCCGTCCGGGTGGTACGTCAGCGTCTCATCCAGCACGCCAAAGCTGCTGGCCGTCGTCAGCGCCGCGGAAGTCGGGTGATAGGTGTTCAACGCCATCACCTTGCCAGTGCTGCTCTCCGTCACAGTGGCAACCTGTCCCAGCACCCACGCCCCAAGGTTGTCGCTGTAGGTCGTCGTCTCGCCACGGCCATAGCCCAGGCTGTTGGAGCGGGTGACGGACGTAGGGCGGGCGAAGGTGTCGAAGCCGTTCGCGGTCCACTGGAACGTCACGCCCTGCTGCGTGATGACCTGCTGGTCGACCGGCATGATGCGGGCGAGCAGGTCGCCGTCGCCGAGGCTGTAGCTGCCAGCGCCGGCACGCAGGGGGTAGGGCCCTGCGCCCGGCGCCCGGTAGCGCATCGTCCTGGTGCTCAGCGCGGTGTTGCCATTCCAGCCGGTGTCGACCCTCTGCAACTGGCCTTCCGTGACGTTGTAGCTGTTGCCGAAGGTGTACCGCGTCACGTCGTTGCGGGAGTCGACCACCGTCACCGTCTTGGTCGACGGGCAGCCGGCGCCGCAGGGCTCCCAACTGGCATTGGGCGGGCCATAACCGTAGGTCCAGGCCATGCTGGCCACGCCCGGACCCTCAATGGCCTTGCGGGTCAGCGCATAGCTGTAGAAATAGCGCGGAATCAACGCGTACATGGCGCCGCCCGTGATGATGCGACACTGCTTCTCCACATTGGAGCGACCGTGCACGGTGGGCGTCAGCGTGAAGCTGCCGCGCGCGCCCGACGGATGACGCATGGTGCCCGTGACCTCGTACGGATTGAGGTACGCCGGATCCTCACACGAGGCGGCGCTCAGGAACATGAGCTCCTCTGACAGCGGGTCCGTGCCGCTGAAGTCCCAGCTCGTCTGGTCTGGCAGCGTCACCCGATGCAGGTCGGCAATGCCATGATTGGAATCACGATAGCTGTAGTTCCAGGTGCGGACTCCGTCCGAGACCGAGGTGATCAGGTTGGGACTTCTGGCCTCGTTGTAGAACAGTTGAAGGACGCGCCCGTCGCTTCCGCTGATCGTCGTGACGTTTTCGGGATGGGTGGCATCGTAGGTGTATTGCACCGTGTTGCCGAAGCGGTCGGTGATGAGCGTCGGCAGCAGCCACACTTCCTGGCGGGTCAGGATGTAGTGATCGGCGGCCAGCGGCGTGGGGCTTGGCGTGGGTGAGCCGGTCCGTGTCGGGGTGTCGTCGCCGCGCAGCCTGAGGGAATCAAGCGACTTGGTCAGGCCCTTGGCCGAGTAGGTCACGAGCTGATCGAAGCGGTACTTCGTCCCATCGGGCGAAATCACCAGGAAGCCTTCGCCCAGGGTGGTGCTGTTGGCCAGCGTCGGCAGGCAACGGGCCGACCAGAACTTGCTGGTGACCACCGGGTAGTCCTCCACCGGGCCCGGCGCGGCGGTGTTGTCCGGACTGCGCAGCAGCAATTGCTGATCGCCCTGGCCAGGAACGTAGAGGAAGTTGCCCTGCCAGAACTCCTCGGGGTCCCAATGGCCGACGTTGGCGCCGCCCGCGACCGCCCACGGCGCGCCGAAGCTGCTGCAGCGAGCCTGGGTGCCGTCGGCGGCCCTCCATCCATCCCTGCGGGAGAACATGCCGTGGAGGTGCGGGATGTCGAGCTGCCATCTGCCGAAGGGCCGGACACTCGGAGAGTAGGTGTTGGTGATCAACCTGCGCCCGACTGCGACCGGCAGCTTGCTGTTGCCGGGCAGGCTGACGTCGGTCTGCGTGAATTCCAGCTGTCCGTTGTAGAGGTTGATCTGGTCGCCGAACAGGTCGGTGCCGATTGCAGCGACCGCATTCGGCGCCTTGACGGCCTTCGACAGCTCCGCATACGTCGTGGTTTCCTGCGCCTGTGCCACGGCCGCGCAGAGGACGAGCAAGGCGATGGCGGCGTGGCGCATGGGCAGGGAACGCGCCAGCAGTGAATGGACGTAGTAACGGGCAGGCCAGGGGCGGTGCATAAGGCAATGAGCCGCCCAGGTGGAAAACAATGCAGGAAATCCGCTGGCCGCTGGAGGGACTTCGAAGTGCCCGGGCGCACTCGGCCTGCCGTCAAGGGTGTGGGCCCAACGCACGCAGCGGTGTGTCCCGGCCCACGACGATGAAGGGGGCCCAGAAGTGGGGATGGGGCCGGAGCTTCCGGAATGCGCGCATGGCCTCCCGCAGCGCCGTGGCCCGCCCCTGCCCCGCCCACAGGCTCATCACCACCGTCTCCGCTCACGCCATGACGAGGAGATGGTCCTTGCCGAAGGCCACCTCCCGAATGGCCAGCGAGCGTGTGTAGAGCAGCTCGGCCTGGACGTTCATCCCCTGGTCCGAATAGAGGTTGGCGAGGCTGTTGAGTGATGGGGCAACGAGGGGATGATTCCCTCCGAAGTCCGCCTCCCGGTTGGAGAGCCCCCGTTGAAGCAGTAGCTCGGCTCGGGCGAAGTCCCCCTGATGCAAGTGCATCTTGCCAAGAAGCTCCAGGCGGTCGGCGACGTCTGGATGCAAGCCCCCGAGCACTGCCTCCCGCAGCGCGAGCGCATGTTCGAACCGCGCTGCGGCCTCCGCGCAGCTGCCAGCATGACCGAGGGCCTTCCCCTCGTCATAGGCGTTCTGCGCCTCTGGCAGCCGTGCGTCGCGCAGTACAGGACGGCCACAAACATCCACCAAACACCTGCCGCATGGTTCCCCCTTCCATCACCCAACGCCTGCCATCGTATGCGCAATGACCGCCTGCGGCGTGGAACTGCGCGCGCCACCGCGGCCCGAAGATCTTGTGCATCGATTAATTCCTCGTCGGCTCTTTCAATTTGAGGGGGATTTGCTCGGACCCACGAAGTGAAGCCGGGACGAGCCGAACACCTGCTCATGCGGCACCCGTACGACAACGCCTTTGGCACTCAACGACTTGCGTGCCGAATGGCTTCCATCCAATGAAAACCCAGGAGAACGCAATGATGAAGCGACTGTCGATGGTCTCTGGACTCATGCTTGCCATCACGGGGTGCGGAGGGCTCGCTGAGAGCGAGGAGATGAACCCGACCACTGACGCGAAGGGGCTCGCACGCACCGCGGCGCACTGTGTCGCCCAGACGGCCGCGCAGCCGAAGGGGCAGCCCCTGGCGCAGAGTGCCGCGCCGACCCGGGTCGACTGTTTCGACACCTTCGCGGATTCGATCGCCTTCGCGAGCAAGGGGAGCGTTCAGCTCTCCGCCCAGGCCAAGCCCGCGGACCTCAAGCAGGAGGACGTGGACCAGATGGCCAGCCTGGCGACGTATGTCATCGGCGTCGTGTACGAGCACGACTACTACGGTGGCGCCTCGTTCACCTTCACGAGCGACGTTTCCTGCGTGGGCTGGAACCACGGCGCGCCGAACCTCGCCGCGTATGGTTGGGACAACTTCATCTCGTCCTCGCTGTCCTACTCGGGGTGCAACAACACGTACTTCTACGAGAACCCCAACTACACGGGTGCGATCGTGAACTGCGGTACGGGCTGCGGACAGGTCGGAGCGGCGATGAACGACCGCGCCTCGTCCATCATCTGGACCCAGTAACGCGTCAAGCATTGGGGGAGAAATGAAGCGGCCGGCCTCTCCTCGGAGAGGCCGGCCGTGGGCGCCCCGGCAAAGACACACACCGGCTGTCAGGCCACGGCCTGGAGCGCCGCTTCGCGCGGCACCTTCGCGGCGGCGGCGAGCACCACCTCCGGGCCCGCGCCGTCCTGGTGGGCGTTCTCGCTCAGGTGCCGGCGCCACGCGCGCGCGCCCGGCAGGCCCTGGAAGAGCCCCAGCATGTGCCGGGTGATGGCGCCCAGCGGCGCGCCCTGGCTTCGCTGCGCTTCGATGTACGGCAGCATCGCGTCCACCACCTCATGCCGCGTGGGGGGCGCCTGCGTGCCGCCGAAGAAGCGCCGGTCCGCGTCTGCCAGCACATAGGGCGACTCGTAGGGCGCCCGGCCCATCATCACGCCGTCCACGCGGGGCAGGTGTTCGGCCGCCGCGTCCAGCGTCTTCACCCCGCCGTTGAGGCTGATGTCCAGGTGGGGGAACTCCTGCTTCAGCCGGTACACCAGGTCGTACCGCAGCGGCGGCACGTCCCGGTTCTCCTTGGGACTCAGGCCCTTCAGCCACGCCTTGCGCGCATGCACGATGAAGCGCGTGCAGCCCGCCTGCGACACGCGCCGCACGAAGTCCTCCAGCGTCGCCCACTCCTCCATGTCGTCAATCGCGATGCGCGACTTCACCGTCACCGGGATGCGCACCGCCTCCCGCATCGCCGCAACGCCCCGGGCCACCAGGTCCGGCTCCGCCATCAGGCACGCGCCGAACCGGCCGGACTGCACCCGGTCGCTGGGGCAGCCCACGTTGAGGTTGATCTCGTCGTAGCCCCACTCCTCGCCGATGCGCGCGGAGGCCGCCAGGTCCTCCGGCTCCGAGCCGCCCAGTTGGAGGGCGACGGGGTGCTCGGCCGGCGTGAAGCCCAGCAGGCGGTCGCGCTTGCCGTGCAGCACCGCGCCCGTGGTCACCATCTCCGTGTAGAGCAGGGTGTGGCGCGTAATCTGACGGAAGAAGTACCGGCAGTGCCGGTCCGTCCAGTCCATCATCGGCGCGACACACAGCGGCATGGGATAGGCCAGGGCAGTCATCTCCCCTTCCCTATCCGGAATCCCGCCTTCCGCCCAGAGGCCTCCCGGAGGGCCCCCCCAACCCCTCCGGAAGCAGGCGGCCACGCGGGCCGCCCGGGTCACTCAAGCGGCGGGACTCAGCACCACGCCCTGCTCCGCCAGCCACGCGTCCACCAGCCGCTGGCCCGCGTCCGTCAACGTGAAGCCCAGCCCGGCCCACTGCTGGCCGTTGAGCATCACCACCTGCCCCAGCGCCCGCCCGAACGCGGACTCCGGCGCCACCCGCTTGAGCAACGCCCCCGCGTAGTGGTGCAGGAACAGGTCGAAGTTCTTCGCGAAGTCCGGGTGCCCCGGAATCGAATCACTGCGCGTGTCCGCCGCCACGTCATAGCCCCGGATGAAGCCGCCAAACCCCAGCACCTCCACCAGGAACGCGTGCATCCGCGCCTGCCCCCGCACCCGGCCCGGCAACCACCGCTCCGGCCCCGTCGCCGTCTGGAACGTCCACAGCCCGCGCTGACGCGTGGCGGCGAAGGGCAGCCCCCCCGACTCCAGGCCCTCCCGCGCCACCCGCAGCGCGCGGTGCTGCACCCGGGCGGGCGCCGCGTCCGAACGCGCGGGGAAGTACACGATGACCGCCGGGGACGAGCGGGCGCAGTTCATGGGGGCGGCACTCCAGAGGGGGAAACACCAACATTGGAATTATCCGATGCAGGCGCCTTGGAGTTGCGGCCTTCCCAACGCTTTTCAGGGACCTCCGGGCACGGGGCCAGCGAGGGCCTCCACGGCCTCCGGGAGCTGGCCCCGCTCCAGCGCGGCCTGGAGCGCGTCCATCTGCGCGTGCACCACGGCGCGGGACACCTTGGCGCCGGCGCCGTCGCGGATCAGCAGCTCCAGCGTGGCCTGCGCCAGCAGCAGGGGCAGCGTGGTGAAGGCGAGCACGTCCCGGGGGGCGCCCGCGCCGTAGAGGGCTCGCACGTAGCGGGCCGCCGCGACCAGGTCCTCCCCCGCCAGCCGCTCCACGTCCTGGATCTGCACGTCCGCGGGCAGCAGCGCGCGCCCTTCCTGCCGGTCCTGCCGCACGTCCTTGAGGATGTTGACCAGCTGCAGACCCTCGCCGAACAGCGGCGCCAGCGCGCGCAGGTTCGGCGAGTAGGGCGCGAGGCGCGGATCCAGGACGAACAGGTCCGTGAGCAGCTCCCCCACCAGCCCCGCCACGATGTAGCAATAGTCACGCAGCGCCTGGAGCGAGTGCAGGGTCAGCAGGCCCTCCGTGGTGGCGCCCGCGAGCACCTCGCGCATGCCCTGCACCGTCTTCAACACGAAGTGGCGCAGGATGGCGCCGGCCTCCGTGCGCAGCGCGTCCAGGCTCGCCAGCAGCGCGGGGGTGCGCTTCAGCAACTCCAGGTAGCCCGCGTTCTCCGTGGGGCGGCGCGACAACCAGCCTTGCACCATGGCCTCGGCATCCGCCTGGGGGTCCTCCTGGAGCAGCGCTTCGAAGCCGGCCAGGGCCTCGCGCCGCTCCTCGCGCGACCAGGGGGCGGCGTCCTCCAGCGTGTCCGCGACGCGCAGGAGCAGGTAGCCCAGGCCCACCTCGCTGCGCAGGGGCTCGTCGAGGAGCGGGATGGCGAGCGCGAACGTGCGGCTGGTGCGCTCGAGGAAGTCCGCCAGCTCGTCGTCCCGGAGCGGCAGGGCTGTCACCAGGGAAGCGTCACTCAAGGAACCGTCCTTCGCGAAGGGGCGCGCTCCGCCCGGGCCCGTGACTGCCACAAGCCGCGCGTCGACACACGCGCGAACGTGAAGGACCCGCGCGGCCTCGCACCGCGCGGGCCCGGGGGCGGACGCCGCGTCACAGCCGGGACCGCCGCCCGGAGCGGGACACCGGAAGGGAGCCTCCCGGTGTGCCGCGCCCCCCAGGCGTACTTCAGGGGGCCGGGGCGACGGTGGGCTTCGG